>NZ_JMDX01000126.1:0-17230 GCF_000935845.1 Paenibacillus sp. E194 | reverse complement strand
AAGGGGGCTTTCCCTGCCTTCCAAGCGGAGCCTTACTTGTCAAGCGGCTTCATGAAGCAAATGTGCGGTGTATATCCTGAGGTCGAAGAAGCAATTCAAGCGAAGGGGATGCGCAATGTAACGGTCATTACACAAGCGCCGACGGGCAGCACGGGTACGATGGTTGGCACTTCCACCGGGATCGAGCCGTACTTCGCCTTCAAATATTACCGCCAGAGCCGTCTCGGCTATGACGAGCAGTTCGTGCCGATTGCGCAGCAATGGAAGGATGCGCATCCGAACGATCAGCTGCCGGATTACTTTGTAACAGCGATGGATCTGTCAGCAGAGGATCATATTCGTGCCCAAGCAGCGATTCAGCGCTGGGTGGACAGCTCGATTTCCAAAACGGCGAACTGCCCGAATGATTTTACTGTCGAGCAGACGAAGGAATTGTATGAACTGGCGTTCGACCTCGGATGTAAAGGTGTAACCATTTACCGAGATGGAAGTCGAGACGTGCAAGTGCTGTCGACGGAGAAAGAGTCGAAGCAGGAAGAGAGCAACCATTCAGAATCGGGGCAAGCTGATTCCCATTCGAACTCGCAGCAAAAGCAGTCTGAACAGGATGATTCCCATGCGAACAATCAGGAGGAGCCACAATCAACACAAGGAGGGGTTCTGCATTGCGAGTCTTCATTTGTCTCTGAGGGTCAACAGAAGACGAAGAACAATGGGGACGGAAATGAGCAGCAGCTTCATCGTCAGGATACTGGCTCGTCTGGTGCATCGTCTTCGAGTGTCTTTTCAGATCGTGACCAGAAGGATGGAGCACGAGCGCAGGAAAGTAATGACGGTCAGGAATCTACAAATGGCAATGCTTCTCCTTCTGCTGAGGTAACTGCAACCAAGGGGGAAGAGTCTGAATCAGCAAGCTCAAATAATGTGTACAAGCGCCGTCCACAAGTATTGCGCGGGGCAACGTATAAGATTAATACGCCGTTCGGGATGGCGTACATTACGATTAATGATTTGAATGACATTCCTGCAGAAATCTTCTTAAACGTCGGCAAGGCTGGATCCGATGTATTTGCGATGGCGGAAGCGCTAGGCCGCGTATGTTCCCTGTTCCTGCGCTATGGCGACCATGGCAACAAAGTAGAGCTGTTAATCAAGCATTTGAAGGGAATCGGTGGTTCAGGCTCCGTTGGTTTCGGTGCTAATCGGGTGGAGTCGATTGCAGATGCAGTCGCAAAAGCGCTGGAGACACATATGCAGGAGCAGGCATGTGATCAAGAGCGTCAGCGGAATGGAGAAGGGAGAAACGGTCAGCTGAACCATCAAAATGACACCGGTCAGTCGCACAACAATAATAACCAACAATTGATTGAAAATGGCCATCAGTCAAACAGTAACAATCATACTGCCAGCGGCAATCATCAACAGGTTAATTCTTCACGACAGGAATCGATCAAGCAGGCACCAATCGTAGCTGCCATAGAAGATTCATCATCTGCTCAGAAAGATACATCTCCACCGATGATGAGCGGGATGTCGAGAGACTTATGTCCTTCTTGCGGCTCAGCTTCTCTCATCAATATGGAAGGCTGCAAGACGTGTGCGAACTGTGGTTACAGCCGTTGTTCATAATAACAGCATAACTGTTGAGGGAATATAAATCGTGTATGATAAATCATGATAACAATTCGTGGCGCTGCTTGAATATATGAAGAGAGGCGCGCCGTTCAAATCGCCGATTAATGATTACAAAGTTAGGGCTAAATGGAAAACCCCCGTGAAGCTGCTGTGGCAGCGCCTCGGGGGTTTGTGTTTTGGTCTGGCGCAGCATGACGCCAACTATTTAACCCCTGACAGCCTGTATTATGGCTGCAGCTGGTCCCTCTGGTTGTTTTCTAGTTGCATAAAATGAACGGGAAATTACAGTTTAACTTCAGTTCACTTTATATAGGTTAACAGAATAATGACACTTCTAAAACAACAAAAGCCCTACCTCTCTTCTGTCCTTGCGGCTCCGATGACCGCGCCAGTGTGAATCAGAATTTCGTCTTTACATAAACTCATACTTCGTTTGGGTTAATCAAAATAGGAATTTAAAACTTCGTGGTCACGAAGAGTTATTCTTCTAGCGAGGAACGTAAAAGGGGTTAAATTGAACTTACAATATTAGATTATATCACAGATGTAACTATCTTGCAAGAACTCTATTGGGTTCTACTTTTGGGCTGCACGGGCGGAGCCGTTGTACCGCTCTGCCGTATCGATGACGAACGGCATAAGGTGCTGCGCACTCGCACAGACAGACCGCTATGGTGTGCCGGAGCGTATGAACTTGTTGCGCGGACGCCTGCAGGCGCATGCCAAAGGCTTTGCGGGTTCCCGGCTTATGGATTAGGATGAAGCTCGATAATCTGTTATTTGGGGTAATGCATCTCAGCGATTGCAGGTCTTTGACCTCAATATATAGCCTCTGAACGTTGAAGGAGTTCCAAATTCGGTCATACACTTTCATAGCCTTGAGAATCTGAAACTGGAGTTAAATGATTATGCGAATTGTTACAATAAACAGCGAATTCACGTAACACTGAGCTCATATAGCCTAGTGTTACGTGAAATTATTTAAGATGTCAAAAAGTAATTGACAATATATTTTGAATTGATATACTAAATATAACGTTGCAATTGATAATCATTATCGATTCATAAAAACATACATAGATAATAATTTCATCAATTCAATAATCTGTTTGACTATTAAGCTTATATAAGGGGAGAGTACGGAAAATGAGAAAATTTAAATTAACTGTTATTTTTGCAATTTTTGTTGTAATGTTGGCAGCTTGCTCAACTTCAAGTAATGAAAACGGTAAAACGGAAACGACTGGGCAAGAAAACCAAGCTGCTAAAACTTCAACGGTTGAAATAACGGATGCTCATGGAACGGTTACTGTTCCTGTAAACCCTAAAAATGTAATTGCTCTGGATAGCAGAACTTTTGAAACTTTGGCTGATTGGAACATTAAATTAGCAGCTGCTCCAAAGGATGTAATGCCTAAGGAATCACCGTATGTAAAAGATGAAGCAGTTCAAAATATTGGGAATCACCGTGAGCCAAATCTTGAAATTATCGCGGCTGCAAACCCTGAACTTGTCATTGTCGGTCAACGATTTGCTAATCATTATGAATCGATCAAAAAATTAGTACCGAATGCAGCTGTTATTGATCTGAATTTTGATGTTTCTGAGAAAGCTGATAAGCCTGGGGAAAACTTAGTAAAAGGACTTAAGGATTCCACAATTATTTTAGGACAAATTTTTGATAAAAATGAAGAAGCGAAACAATTGGTAGCTGATTTTGATAAATCTATCGAAGACGCTAAGTCTGCCTATAACGGAACGGCTACAGTTATGGGTGTTGAAGTTTCTGGTGGGAATATTGGCTTCTCAGCTCCACGTTTTGGACGTGTTTGGGGGCCTATGTTTGAAATGTTTGGATGGAAACCAGCTTTAGAAATTGAAAATGCTACATCAGGTCATAAAGGTGATGAGATTTCTGTTGAAGCTATTGCAAAAAGTAATCCGGATTGGGTCTTCGTACTAGATCGTGATGCTGCAATATCTTCTGAAAGTGAAGCTGTTCCCGCAAAAGATGTGATTAATAATTCACCTGCTCTTCAAAAAGTAACCGCTGTTACTAAAGGGCAAATTGTTTATGCACCAAATGACACGTATACAAATGAATCAATCCAAACTTTCATTGAGATCTTTAAAAACATGGCAAATACTTTAGCTAAGTAGTCTAAAGGAGCATACATGGTGCTGAAAAAGACAATACAAAAAATTTCTGGGGTTGAGAAAAATTCTCAACCCCGGCTTTATAACCATAACAAGATATGGACAAAACCTTTTATATTTGCGATTATAGTTGTTATTATTTTAGGGATTATATCTCTATTTACTGGAGTTTATAATATACGGGGACAAGAGGATGGAATGGAGATGTTTTTCATTACTCGTGTTCCAAGAACAGCCGCATTAATGCTTACTGGGGCTGCCATGTCCATGGCAGGACTCGTCATGCAACTTATTACACAGAATCGTTTAGTCGAACCTACCACAACAGGAACTATTGAATGGGCAGGGTTGGGACTTCTTTTTGTTTATTTATTATTTCCTGCACCAACGTTAGTTCTAAGAATGACTGGTGCAATTGTTTTTTCTTTTATAGGAACTATGATTTTCTTTTTATTTTTAAGAAGAGTTAAACTTCGATCGTCTTTAATTGTCCCAATTATTGGACTGATGCTTGGAGCCGTCGTTTCTGCAGTTTCCACTTTTATTGGGCTCCTGTTTCAAAGTACGCAAAGTATTGAATCTTGGTTTGTAGGTTCTTTTGCGGCAGTTCAGGTTGGAAGATATGAATATTTATGGATAATTGTTGTCGTTACTTTTCTTATTTTTATGTATGCGAATAGACTGACTTTAGCTGGACTAGGGGAAGATGTTGCAACAAGTCTTGGAGTAAATTACAATAGGGTCGTTCTCTTTGGTACTGGTCTTATTTCTTTAGCAGTTGGAATTGTTGCAGCTGTTATCGGAAACTTACCTTTTTTAGGATTAATTGTCCCCAATATTGTGTCAATGTTTAGGGGAGATGATCTTAGGAGTAATTTGCCTTGGGTATGTGTGATAGGAATGGGTACTATAACGGTTTGTGACATCATTTCTCGAACAATTATAATGCCTTTTGAAGTACCTGTATCTTTAATACTCGGAATAATGGGTGCAGTCGTATTTATTACTATTTTATTGAGACAAAGAAAACCAAGGAGGCTAAGATGAACGCATTGGAATATAGAAATAACGAAAATGTCGTTATCGATTCTAGCCTTCATAATAAAAATAGATCAGCTAGAGCTTTTCGTTCTAAGAAAGAAGAAAAACGTTATTGGATGTTGCTCATAACATTAATTGTTTTGGGCATCCTTTCTTCATATGGACTTTTAGTTTATAACAATCCAGTTCCGATAGATTCACCTTCTTTTATCCCAGTTGCTAAAAGAAGAATGGTAGCTCTTGTTGCAATGATTATTGCTGCCATTTGTCAAAGTTTGTCTACCGTTGCTTTCCAATCGATTACGAATAATAGGATTATTACCCCTTCACTTTTAGGATTTGAATCACTTTATTCAACAATTCATACGAGTACCATATTTTTCTTTGGTGTTGGTGCATTGATAAATTTCACTGGTACTGTACCTTTTTTATTGCAAGTTATTGTTATGGTCATGATGAGCTTAATGCTTTATGGGTGGCTGCTTTCTGGAAAGTACGGAAATTTGCAGATTATGCTTTTGGTTGGAATTATTATTGGCACAGGGCTAAAATCTGTGTCAGCTTTTATGAGAAGACTTCTTTCGCCTTCTGAGTTTGATATTTTACAGGCAAGATTGTTTGGCTCTGTTAATCATGCAGATTCTGCCTATTTTCCTATTGTAATTCCTATGGTAATCATTGTAGCATTATTGCTTCTTGCTCATTCTAAGAATCTAAATATATTGTCACTTGGAAAGGATGTCTCCACTTCTTTTGGAGTTAAACATCAATCAAGTATCATTTATACGCTTATATTAGTTTCTATTTTGATGTCAATTTCAACAGCATTGATTGGACCACTTACTTTCTATGGATTTTTAGTTGCAACTTTGAGTTATCAAGCAGCGCCAACCTATGATCATAGATATGTTTTTCCAATGGCTCTTGCTATAGGGTTTTTGATAATAACGGGTGCATACTTTTTAATGTATCATGTATTCAATGCTCAAGGCGTAGTTTCCGTTATTATTGAATTATTTGGTGGAATCATATTCTTAATTGCAGTTTTAAGGAAGAGGGCTCTATGATAAAGATTGATAATGTTAGAAAATTGTATACGGATAAGGTGAAAATAGGACCTTTGAATATTGAAATACCAAAGGCTGGTCTCACTTCATTAATTGGACCAAATGGTGCTGGAAAGTCCACGACACTTTTGATGATTGGAAGACTTTTGGATATGGATGAAGGCCAAATTCAGGTGGCGAATATGGATGTTTCTGAATCTAAATCAAAAGACTTAGCGAAGATTTTAACTATTTTGCGTCAAGAAAATCATTTTGTAACGAGGCTAACTATTAGACAACTAGTTGGATTTGGACGTTTTCCTTATTCAAAGGGAAGATTAACGAAAGAGGATGAGGCTATTATTTCTAAATATATCGATTTTTTAGGTTTGACTGATCTAGAAAATAGATATTTAGATGAGCTTTCTGGTGGTCAAAGGCAAAGGGCATATGTAGCAATGGTTTTGTGCCAAGAGACTGAATATGTACTTTTGGACGAGCCTCTGAACAATCTTGATGTTGCTCGTTCTGTTCAAATGATGGAGCATTTGAGGTATGCTGCTAATGAATTTGGAAGAACTATTCTGACTGTTATGCATGATATAAATTTTGCAGCCAAATATTCTGATAGAATTTGCGCGATGAAAGATGGACAAATTGCCGCTTTTGGATCTGTAGAAGAGGTTATGGATCCAGAAGTTTTGACAGATATTTTTGAAACGAAAATAGAAATTATTGATGGTCCCTATGGGCCAATTGCGGTTTATTAGTTAGACGGATTGGGTTTGTAAATAAATGATAATAAAATTGGATCGTTTCTGTGCTTGCTTATATGGGGCTGTGTGAGCTTAAAAAGTCATTATTTAACAATTTTAATATTGCAAATAAAAATCTGGTATGTTAATATTGCGCTAACACTTACGATAGGAGTTGAAGAGGATAATGTAGAATTTCTTGCTTACGTTTAAAGAATAAAACCAGTTCTATTTGTTCTGTTTTATTCTTTATTGGCAAGAAAGTTACCTTATTCTTTTCACTCAAAATATATCCTTATCTGACTCTGCGTAGGGTTGGATTTGCTTTATTTTTTTGAGCTGTAAGAAAGGTCAACTTTCTTGCGGCTCTTTTTTATTTGAGTATTTTGCATGAATCTGAGCCCTTGATACGCAAGAATTTTCAGTCATAAAAAAGGAAATTCACCCCAACTTGGCGAAGTTTTTTGATGACCAATCCAAAAATACCCAGGAATGGAGGAAGTAACCTTGTGTATTCTCCAAGAAAGTCTATTTTTCTTTGAAGATCTGCAAAAAATGCATACATAAGATTGATTGCCTATCTTTTTTAGCGTCATCGATCTTCGTCCTTACGCGAAAGAGCTGAGAAGCCGTTCACCCCGAGGGGCTGACGGTCACTCTATTGTTAGAAATAAAGAGAAAGGTTGGAAAGGAGAATGTATTCACCAGTTCCGCTGTCGAACAGTGCAAAATATTAGCAACTACTGCCTACAATTTAGTACATCAGAACTTTGAGAAAAACGAGAGTCCAAGAAGACTAGTATCTCTTAACAATAAAACATACGAAATCATGATCGATACCCAAATAAGGATACTCCTCTGTATTTATAAAACCTCAAACAAATTCTTTCTTACAACCAGAACCGTACAATTCTCATTAAAACAGACAGACATGGAATTATTCAATTCATTAGCAAGAATAAGGTGAATTATCATGAAGTTGAAAGCTACTTTGTTACATTTACCCGCAGCGGAAAGCATGTGCAATACCGGCGTTCCAAGGATTCCAAAGAGAAGGAAGGGTATTTATGTCAATGAGCAAAGCCAATCTGCAACTGAAACAAAATGAGAAAGTTTATTTCGAGCTTACGGAAGCGCAGCGTCGAATTTGGTACATGGAGCTGTTGAATCCGCACACGACAGTTGCCACGCTTAATAGTTTGCTTACTATCAAGGGCACGATACAAGAGGATAAGATCGTAGAGGTGCTGCAAAACCTTGCTCTCCGTCACGACGCTCTGCGTATGCGATTGCAGCAGAGAGAAGGTGAGGAGCCACTAAGTTATATTGTTCCTTTTATTCCAATTGACATCGATATTGTGGATTTATGCGATAGAGAACCAGAGGCATGGAAAGAAGAAGTTGAGTTTCTGTCATGTCAACCGTTTTCACTTTTTGACTCCCATTTATTTAAATTTACGCTGTTTCTTACTGGTGAAACTGAGGCCAGATTGTTCTTGAGCATTCATCATATTATTGCCGACGGCTTTTCGCTCAACTTGTTAGGTAATGAATTCGTTGAGGGCTATCATGCTTTGCTTTGCAATAGAGAGCTTCCCCAAGATGCGGCGCCTGCTTGCACGGATCTGCTCCGTATCGAGGATGAGTATTTACAATCTTCCCGGTTTCAGAAGGATAAGGCATTTTGGGAGGGCGAGTTCCGTACGCTGCCTTCCATCACACGGCTTGACACTTCCGAAAGCGCTATACAGACGGCCGGCAGCTTGGCAAATTATGCCCATTATGAAATTCCGGCATCTGAATGCAACGACATCCGTACGTTCTGCGAATCACAGCATGTTTCTCCATTTAACTTGTTTGTATCTGCCCTTTGCTTGTATATGTCGCGGATTTGCGGTGAAGAAGAAGTTGTGCTTGGAACGATGTACGCCAACCGGACATCTCGAGAACAGAAGTCGATGGTTGCGATGCTCGTCAGCACGACGGCTTTTCGCATGCGCATTGATGCTTCCTGGTCGTTCGCGGACTTTCTTAAACAAGTAAAGAACAAGCAGAGCGAGCTGATTCGGCATCAAAAGTACCCGTTTAACCGGATTGTCCCGGATCTTCGCAACCGTTTCGGTTTTACGGAGGCATTGCTGCCCGTGTTCTTCAATTATCACCCGATGGAGTGGGACACGCTGCCTGACGATGCGCCTTTCCAATACGAGACGCTGCCTCTGGGAAATGGGCACCAGGATAACGAATTGACGGTGCACATCCGCGAACATGTAGGAACCGGAGAAATGGCCATTCAAATCGATTATTTGACAGATTTGTTTGCGCGCCAAGACATCGATTGTTTGTTCCAAAGATTGCTGCATGTAATCCGGGAAGCGATGTCGAACCCCTTGCAGTCGGTAGGGCGATTGCACATTCTGCCTCCTGAAGAACAGAAGAATATACTCCACACTTACAGCTTGGGGCAACGGACCGAGCAACGACTTGACCGTTCTATGCACGAAATGGTTGAGAACCATGCAGCAAATACGCCGGATCAAATCGCTGTTGCGGAACCGGGCGGATTGTCGCTGACCTATGGACAATTAAATGAGCAAGCGAACAGGCTCGCTCGGACGCTTCGTCGCCTGGGCATAGGTAATGGGGAGCCTGTGGCCATTCTGGGGGAACGTTCTCCGCTTATCGTAACTGCCGTTCTTGCTGTATTAAAAGCAGGCGGCGCTTTCGTTCCGTTGGACAATTCATTGCCTGCCGAGCGCCTAGCTTATATGGTAAGGGATAGCGAAGCAAAAGTACTGCTTACTGCCGACGATGACATGATGACCGTGCCTGATGGCTGCCAAGTCGTAGATTTGAGGCTTGCGTCAAGCTATGACGACGATCCAACCAATTTACTTCACGGTTGTTCACCTGAGCGACTTGCGTATGTTATCTACACCTCCGGAACAACGGGAAGGCCCAAGGGGGTTATGATCGAGCATCGCAGTTGGGTTTCAACCGCATGGTCATGGCATCATGAATACAGGCTCGGAGATATGGAAGTACGATTGCTGCAAATGGCCAGCTTTTCTTTTGACGTATTTGCCGGCGATTTGGCCAGAGCATGGCTGAGCGGAGGACAGCTCGTTATATGTTCGAACGAAACTCGTCTCAGCCTGCCTCGTCTCCATGGGGTCATCGTCGAACAAGGCATTACAATGCTGGAATCGACGCCGGCATTGCTTGTACCGCTCATGGATTATATCTACGAGAATGGTTTAAGTACGGGACACTTACGTTTGTTAATTATGGGCTCCGACCGCTTTGCGGCGAAAGATTATCAGAGAGTATACGATCGTTTCGGCTCTATCATGCGTATTCTCAACAGTTATGGGGTGACGGAAGCTTGCATTGATGCTTCCTATTATGAGGCAATGAATGGCAGTATACTGCCTCAAGAAGGAAGCGTGCCGATTGGCAGACCGCTCCCGCACGCCAACCTGTATGTGCTTGGTCAGGGCGGGACATTGCAACCCGTTGGTGTGCCGGGGGAGTTGTGCATCGGAGGAGCTGGGGTAGCTCGGGGTTATCTGAACAGACCGGAATTGACGGCAGAGCGATTCGCTCAAGATCCGTTCGTGACGGATGGACGCATGTATCGCACCGGGGATCGCGCTTACTGGCTTCCGGACGGGAATTTGCAATTTCTTGGGCGTCTCGATGACCAACTTAGTATACGGGGCTATCGGGTTGAGCCGGGCGAGATTGAATCATGCATGATACAAATCATATCCATCCGTGAGGCGGTTGTCGCCGTTATGCCAGATCGCCATAGTCAGCAGGTGCTATGCGCTTATTACACGGGCGAGAGGGAGCTTGAGACAGATGAACTGCGTGGATTCTTATCTTCGATGCTGCCGGACTATATGATCCCTGTCGCTTATATGAAGTTGGATCAGCTTCCTTTGACGACAAACGGTAAGGTGGATCGAAGAGCCTTGCCTGCGCTGGATGAAAGGATATCCTCCAAACCATACCTGCTCCCGGTAACGGATGTTGAGCAACGGATGGCAAAGCTTTGGCAAGAAGTGCTGGATCACGAGCAGATCGGACTCCTGGATAATTTCTTTGAACTTGGAGGCCATTCGCTGAAAGCGATGACGCTGTTGACACGCATTCATGAGGAGTTCAAGATCGAACTCGGATTGCGGGACATCTTTCAGGCGTCAGTGCTAAAAGACTTAACCGAGGTGGTCGGCTCGGCGGCGAAACGCAATTACGAGTCGCTTGAATCTGCTCCTGAGCAGCTCTATTACCCGCTATCGTCCGCACAGAAGCGGTTATTTATGCTACAGCAATTGGATGTCACAGGACTAAGCTACAATATGCCGGCCGCCTTTCTTATGGAAGGGACGCTTGACAAGGAACGATTGGAAGCTGCGTTCCATTCGCTTTTTGCTCGGCACGATGCTTTGCGTACTTCATTTGCTATTGTAGATGGGGAGCCCATTCAGCGCGTGCAGCAGCAAGTTGATTTCTTTATCGCGGAAGAGGAAGCAGAGGATAGGGAAGCAGACGCGCCTATTCGGGCGTTCATCCAGCCGTTCGACCTGGGCGCGGCACCACTGCTGCGGGCAAAAGTCGTACATCTCGGGAATCAACGGCATCTGCTCTTATTTGACATGCATCATATCATCTCGGACGGCATTTCTGTGCAAATCTTGACGAAAGAGCTGGCTGCGGCCTATGCCGGTGAAACGATGGAGCCGCTAAAGCTGCAATATAAAGACTATGCTGTATGGCAGCAAGCCTATAGTCATACGGAGGATTACGCCAAGGAGGAAGCCTATTGGCTGTCGCAGTTTGCCGAGGAGGTACCGGTGCTCCGGCTGCCGACCGACAATCCGCGGCCTGCTGTGCGCAGCTTTATAGGCGGCCGGGTAGACGCCGAACTGGGCGGCGAGCTTGTAACGGCTGTGCGCGAGCTGGCTCGCAAGAACAACACCACTGTGTACATGGTACTGCTAGCCGCATACAGCGCATTTCTGTCGCGTATAGCCGGACAAGACGAGATCGTTGTCGGCACGCCGGTGGCGGGACGCCAGCTTGCAGGTTTGTCAGGCATGTTAGGGATGTTTGTAAACACCTTGGCGCTCCGCATGTACCCGGAAGGAGAAAAAACGTTTGCCGCCTATCTCCGCGAAGTGGAGCAGACGGCGCTATCTGCGTTTGAGCATGAGAAATATCCGTTTGAGGAACTGGTTCAGCGAATGGTTCAGGAGCGCGATTTAAGCCGCAATCCCCTATTCGACGCAATGCTCGTTCTGCAGCATGGGGAAAATGAAGAGCTGAAACTGGAAAATGTCAATCTGACTCCGTATCCGTTGGATTATACGGCAGCCAAGTTCGACCTGACACTCACTGTAACCGAGCGAGAGGACAGCTTCTTATTGAGTTGGGAATACGATTCTTCTTTGTTTGCTCAACATACGATTGTACGCTGGAGTGACTGCTTCCAAGAGCTTCTCCTTCAGGCCGTTCATTTCCAGGACGCCAAACTTGGCGCTTATGACTTGGTTACCGCCCAAGATAAAGAACATTTGCTTAAGCGGTTCGCCGGTATAGAAGAGAAGTATGATCCTGCATCATCTGTACTGACGTTGTTCGAGCAGCAAGCCGCGCTAACTCCCGACCTCCCTGCGATTATTGGGGAAGAGGGGGAACTGAGCTACCGGCAACTAAACGAATGGGCGGAGCAGCTGGGCGCCGAACTCCGCAGGCGTGGTGTAGGGACGGATACGATCGCCGCCGTCATGACTCACCGTTCGTTAGAAATGGCAGCAGGTATAATAGGCGTCTTGAAAGCAGGAGGAGCCTACCTCCCGATTGATCCGGAATTTCCTGCGGATCGGATCCGATTTATGCTGGAGGACAGCCGCCCTCAAGCGCTGCTTACGTTCGACAAGTATAAGCCGCTCATTGCCGAACTTCGTCAAGATGTTTCCGTCTTATATTTTGAAGACAATCTGCCGCAAAAAGTTCCAGTGAAAGGGCAGGGACACTCGATCGATCCGAAGCACTCGGCCTACGTCATCTACACTTCGGGCACTACAGGAAGATCCAAAGGCGTTATTATCGAACACGGGAGCTTTGCGAACACCATACAGTGGAAAAAGCGCCACTACCAGTTTGGCCCGAGCGACAGGGCGCTGATGCTGAATCCTTTTATATTCGATTCGTTTGTGACTCACTTTTTTGCGCCTATCGTCTCAGGAGCAGCCGTTGTTATGCTGAGCGATCAGAACAGCAAGGATGCTGCAGCCATTCGCGAAGCTATCGTCCATCATCAAATCACCCATTTGCAGAGCCCGCCGAGCTTCTACTCCGCCATGCTGGAAAACATGAGCCGCGAGGATTGGCGCTCGGTGCGCAGTGCGGTAGTAGCAGGCGAGGCCGTAGGCATGCCTTTAATTCGCCGTTTGAAAGCAATGAATCCTGAAATGAAATTGATGAACGAATACGGCCCAACCGAAAATACGGTCGTAACGACGGCTGCGGAATTAACGGAAGAGACTGCTGTATCCATCGGACGCCCCATTCCAAATACTCGTGTCTATATTGTCAACGCACAGGGAACGCTGTCCCCATTCGGCGTACCGGGAGAGCTCTGCATTGCCGGTCTTGGTTTGGCGAGAGGGTATGCGAACCAGCCGGAATTGACGGCAGCGAAGTTCGTTTCCGATCCTTTCGTACCTGGAGAGCGCATGTACCGGACCGGCGATTGGGCCCGGTGGCTGCCGGATGGAACTTTGGAGTACTTGGGACGAATGGATCATCAGGTGAAAATCCGCGGGAATCGGATCGAACTCGGAGATGTTGAAGCACATCTGCTAACGCTTCCTGGGATAAGTGAGGCAGTTGTGAATGTAATCGATGGATCGGAGGGAAGTGCCAGTCTATGCGCCTATTTTGTCGCGGATCGGGACTACATGGCGAAGGAACTGAGACAACGGCTTGGCTTTGCCTTACCTTCTTACATGATACCGTCTTATTTTGTTCCCATGCTGCAAATGCCTCTGACTGTCAACGGAAAATTGGATCGCCGTGCCCTGCCGCATCCTGAGGGCAGCAACCTGGCCGAAAGCGGAAGTTATTTGGCTCCAAGATCCGACGCGGAACAAAAAATGGTCGAATTGTGGCAAGAAGTGCTTGACGTTCGTCCGATCGGAGTGAGGGATGATTTCTTTGAACGAGGTGGCCATTCGTTAAAAGCGACGGTACTAGTTTCCCGCATGCAAAAAGAGCTCCAGGCTGACGTTACGCTCCGGGATCTGTTCCAATATTCCACTGTTGAAGCATTAACGGAGGCGCTCGCTTCCAGATCGGTTAAAGCAATCGATACGCTGGAGCTGGCGGCGCCGATGGATTATTATCCGCTGACGTCGGCCCAAAAAAGGATGTACGTGCTGCAGCAGCTGGAAGGTGTAGATGTCAGTTACAACATGCCGGCCGTTCTCCGGATGGAAGGCAGTCTGGATCCCTCGCGATTCGAGTCGGCCCTGCAACAGATTATTCTGCGTCATGACGCTCTGCGAACATCCTTTACAATCATCGACAATCAGCCCATGCAGAAAGTGCACGAGCATGTGCAAGCGTCCGTCGTTTACCGAGCAGCGGAGGAACAAGAGCTTGACGCAAGGATAGCGGAGTTTTTACGTCCATTCGATCTGGAGCAAGCGCCTTTGCTGCGTGTCGAGGTTATAAGTGCGGGAAATCAGCTGCATTACTTGCTGCTTGATATGCACCATATTATCTCCGATGGCGTATCCATCAGCATTTTTGTAGAAGAATTTGCGAAACTGTACGCCAGACAACAACTGGAACCCCTTCGATTGCAATACAAAGATTATGCCGTATGGCAGCAGCAATACGCTCATAGTGCAGCTTATCGGAAAATTGAGGACTACTGGCTGCAGCATCTGGGTGGCGAGCTGCCTGTGCTGCATATCCCGACCGATTACTCACGCCCGATGCTGCGCAGTTTTGCCGGAGAACGTGTTGATTTTCAACTTGACAAGGCATTGTCGGAGTCTGTGCAAAGGTTGGCGCTGAATGAAGGGGCGACCGTGTACATGGTATTGCTGGCGGCATACAGCATGTTCCTGTCGCGATTGTGCAGCCAGAACGAGATTATCATCGGCTCCCCGGTAGCCGGGCGTCCCCATGCAGATTTGTCGTCCATGATGGGGATGTTTGTAAATACACTGCCATTGCGTACGTTTCCTTCGGGACAAAAGAAATTTTTGCATTTTATACAAGAAATCAAACAAACGACGATGGATGCCTTAGAGCATGGGGATTACCCGCTGGAAGATTTGGTCGATCAAATTGTCAAAGAGCGGGATATGGGTCGCAATCCGTTATTCGATGCCGTATTTGTGCTGCAAAATACCGATTCGTTACCGATTGTGCTTCCTGATTTGAGCGTAGACACGTATTCGTTCGCAGATACAACGGCGAAGTTTGACCTTACGCTTCAGGTTAACGAGCACCCGGATGGCTATCGCTGCTCTATGGAGTTTTCTACGGCTTTGTTTGCTCGCGAAACGATAGAGCGTTGGTGCCGTTACTTCACAGTCATGCTGCATGATGTGATTACGGCCCCGGATACGCTGCTTGCTGAAGCAAGATTGCTTAATCAAGAAGAGCAGATTGAACAGCTTATGACTTATAGCGGATTACCTGTTTCCCCGATGCCGAATGTCTCAATTACGGGGCGTTTTGCAGAGGTCGTCCGCAATTACCCGGAACGATTGGCGGTTGTATGCGGCGAACGTCACCTTACCTACGAAGCACTGCAGTATCAGTCGGGCGTTTTGGCCGGCAGGCTTCTTAGAGAAGGACTACCGCTTCATGCGGCTGTCGGAATTTTAGCTGATCGATCCATTGAATTTATTGTAGCTGCCATGGGAGTTTTGAAGGCGGGTGGCGCCTATGTGCCACTGGATCCCGAAGCTCCAGAGGAGCGTCATCTGTATATTCTGGACGATTGCGGAGCGGAATTTTTGCTGGTTTCCAGCAATTTGCACCCGCCGGAATCGTATGAGGGGACGGTCACCAGACTCGAAGTCGATTGGCTTTTACATGAGAATCTGGCGGCAAATGAGCAATCGCGTACGGTAGGCGCCGATGATCCCGCTTATATCATGTACACCTCCGGCACAACGGGAAGGCCGAAAGGCGTGCTAGTCACACACGGCAATGTGGTCAACCTGGTGACAGGCGGCGGATATGTGCCGTTTCATGACGGACATCGCTTCGCACAGACAGGTTCGGTCAGCTTCGATGCGGCGACTTTTGAAATGTTCGGCGCTCTTCTTCACGGCGGTCAATTATACCCTGTGGAGAAAGAAGGACTGCTGAACGCTAGCCGTTTGGGGCAGTTTATCGCAACCAACGGCATTACGGTTATGTTTTTGACGACATCCCTTTTCCATCATTTGGCCGATGCGGATGACGAGCTTTTTGCCGGAATTCAGCATTTGATAATGGGGGGAGAAGTGCTGCTGCCGAAGCATGTCCAGGCCGTTCAGCAAGCATGCCCGTCCATCACGATATGGAACGGATATGGGCCTACGGAGAATACGACGTTTTCAACCGTGTTCAGAGTCAGCGAAACGGACGGCATGACAAGTATCCCAATTGGCCGTCCAATTGGCGGAACGACAGCCTATGTGCTGGGCGACGATGGACAGGTGCTTCCTGTTGGCGTGCCTGGGGAATTGCATCTCGGCGGCGCCGGAGTAGCCAAAGGCTACTGGAATCAGCCTGAGCTTACGCGAGAGAAATTCAAACCCGATCCTTTCAACGAAGGCCAAACGATGTATGCAACAGGGGATCTTGCCCGCTGGCTGCCAGATGGCACTCTTGAATATATGGGACGGATCGATCAGCAGGTCAAAATTCGAGGATACC
This sequence comes from Paenibacillus sp. E194, assembly GCF_000935845.1. NCBI lineage: Bacteria > Bacillati > Bacillota > Bacilli > Caryophanales > Paenibacillaceae > Paenibacillus > Paenibacillus sp. E194. The sequence continues at coordinate 642 of NZ_JMDX01000126.1, read as the reverse complement.
GGATTGAACCGGGTGAAATTGAAGCCCGTCTGCTGCTGAATGCCGATATTCGGCAAGCGTCCGTCGTCATTCGCAAAGATAAGCCTGGAAATGCAGTGCTTTGCGCTTATTATGTCAGCGATAGTGCGTTAGATCTGTCCGCATTAAGACATGAAATGAGCCTGGCGCTGCCTGCTTATATGGTACCTGAGCATTACATCCGTCTTGCGGAGCTCCCGCTTACTAAAAACGGAAAACTGGATCGATCGGCATTGCCTGTACCGGCCTATGAAACGGCAGCCGTTGCACCGTACATGGCCCCTCGTACACGGACGGAGGCCCAGCTAGCCGCAATTTGGGAAGACGTGCTGCAAATTTCGCAAGTAGGAGTAAGCAGCAGTTTCTTTGAATTGGGCGGCCACTCGCTAAAGGCGATGACGTTGGCATCGCGCATCCATCAAGCATTGCATGTACAAGTCTCGATTCGTGACATATTCCGCTTTGCAACCATTGAAGCGTTGGCTCCGCTTGTCGAGCGGCAATCGAAAGACCTGTTTATGGGGTTGCAGCCGGCTGAGCAATGCGATTACTATCCGCTGTCATCCGCACAAAGAAGGTTATTCGTGCTGCAGCAGCTTGAAGGCGCGGAACTAAGCTATAACA
>NZ_JMDX01000125.1:0-17453 GCF_000935845.1 Paenibacillus sp. E194 | reverse complement strand
GTCTCAACCGGGGCGGAAGCACTCAAGGTACTCGGGGAAGAGAAGTTCGACGGCATGGTGCTGGATTTGCTGCTTCCTGATATGACAGGATTTGAATTAATGGATGAGATTAGTCACCATTCCCGAATCCGTCGTATCCCGATCATTGTATACACTGGCAAACTGCTGGATGCGAAGGAAGAGACGGAACTGAAAAAGCGCGCACAGAGCATCATTATTAAGGATGTGAAGTCTCCTGAACGTCTGCTGCAAGAAACGATGATTCTCTTGAAGCGTTCGGAAGAAGTTCAGCCAAGCGATGAAAAAGAAAGCCAGGGGCCAAGTGACATGCTGCTGTCAGGCAAGCGGGTACTGCTCGTCGATGATGATGTGCGCAATGTATTTGCGCTATCAAGCGTGCTAGAACAGTATGAAATGAATATCGTGTATGCTGAAAATGGACGCGAAGCACTTGAAGCATTGGATGGGGAAGAGAATTTCGACCTCATTCTCATGGATATGATGATGCCGGAAATGGATGGCTATGAAGCGATGCGCCGCATTCGCGAACAGCCTCGATTCGAGAAGCTGCCGATCATAGCACTGACGGCGAAGGCGATGAAAGAAGATCGCAATAAGTGCATTGAGGCAGGAGCGTCAGATTATGTCAGCAAGCCATTTCAGACGGAACAACTGCTTTCATTGATGCGAGTATGGTTATATAAATAACAAGTAAGCAATATGTTGACATGATGAATGAAGGAGCAAGGATAAGATATGAACGGGAACGGGCTCGGTTTACATGATGAGAGAAGAAGGCCCAAGGATTCGGACCGAGAACGCATTGAGATTGAATTGCTGTTAGAAGGGGTTTATCGAGTTTATGGGTATGATTTCCGGGACTATGCGTATCCTTCGCTCAAACGGCGAATTTGGCATCAAGTGCATGAGGAAAAGGTAGACACGATTTCCGAGCTGCAGGGCCGAATACTCTATAACCGGGATTGCTTGCAGCGTTTTGTCCGCAGCCTGTCGATCCCCGTTACTGAAATGTTCCGAGATCCCTCCATGTTCTTGGCATTTCGTCAACAGGTCGTTCCTATGCTGCGTACGTATCCGTATATTCGGATATGGCATGCAGGTTGCTCGACAGGAGAGGAAGTATACTCCATGGCGATACTGCTTCATGAGGAAGGGCTGTATGAGAAGACCAGGCTATATGCAACCGATATGAATCCGCTATCGCTGCAGAAAGCCAAAGAAGGCGTATGCCCGATGGACAAAATGCGCACATACACCAAAAATTATTTGGAGGCGGGCGGGACAAGCTCTTTCTCCGAATATTATACGGCTTCTGGAGAGGGCGTTGTCATCCATCCTTACTTGCGTAAAAATGTAATTTTTGCTGAACATAACCTGGCAACGGATCGATCCTTCAATGAGTTTAACGTCATCCTATGCCGCAATGTAATGATTTATTTTAATGAGCCGCTGCGCAACCGGGTTCATGATCTTTTCTATGAGAGCTTGGCGCCACTAGGTGTGCTTATTGTCGGAGGCAAGGAATCCTTGCATTTTACAGGGAGAGAATCTCAATACGAGGAGATTGATCGTAACGAGAAGATTTATCGTAAAATACGATAGGAGGCACAATTGTGAACACCTTGGAACCAATCAATATTTTGCTCGTTGACGATAGGCGCGAGAATTTACTTGCACTCGAGGCCGTGTTGTCCGAGGAAAGCTATCGCTTGGTCAAGGCTACTTCAGGCGAGGAAGCTTTGCGCCACTTGATGAAAGAAGAATTCGCCGTTATTGTGCTGGATGTTCAAATGCCAGGCATGGATGGGATCGAGACGGCCAAATGGATTAAGGCTCGCGAGAAGACGAAGAATATTCCGATAATATTCGTATCCGCGAACTATAAGGAAACCGAGCATTTATTTGCTGGATACTCAGCGGGCGGGGTTGACTATATGGTCAAGCCATTCGTCCCTCATATTTTGAAGTCGAAGATTCATAGCTTCGTTGGTATATTTCTGGCACAGAAGCGACTGCAGGCGCAGAAGATGCTTCTACATCAGAAGACGAAGGAACTTGAGCGCATGAATAGTGAGCTTGCAGCTGCTAAGGAAGCAGCGGAACGCGCGGCACTTGCTAGAACACAGTTTTTAGCAATGATGAGCCATGAGATCCGAACGCCGATGAACGGGGTGCTCGGAATGGTTGATCTGCTGCTCGACACTGAGCTGACGGGTGAGCAATCGAACTATGCGGAGTTGATCCGCAAGAGTGCCGATACACTGATCAGGACGATTAATAATATTCTTGATTTCACCAAGATGGAATCAGGTAAGTTGGAATTAGAAGAATTTCCGTTCGATACGAACTCGCTCATTACAGAAGTCTATGAGCTGTTCATGGTCGAGGCGAATAAGCGGGATCTGACCTTGTCGTATTCAATGGATGAGGATGTGCCAGCGTTATTGTATGGAGATATGCTGCGCGTTAGACAGATCCTTATTAATCTCGTAGGAAATGCAGTCAAATTTACGAATCGTGGGAATGTCAGCATTTATGTGTCCATCATCGAAACGAAGCGCACCGGGGAAGGCGATAAGTTCCATGTTCAGTTCGATGTTCGAGATACAGGAATCGGTATTCCGGTCGATAAGATGGAAGGGCTGTTCCAGCCATTCGCACAGCTTGACTCTTCTATGAACCGCAAGTATGGCGGAAGTGGATTGGGGCTTGCCATTTGCAAGTCGCTTGTCCAATTGATGGACGGGGATATTCGTGCCATACCGGTACCAGAAGGGGCCTTATTTATATTTGACGTATGGTTGAAGGAATGCGGCGAGTAGCCGCCGCATTCTTTTCCTATTGTTTCGATTTAGATGAAGAAGGTTATTTACCAATAAAGTACATTTAACAAGTTACCTATGTATAGGAGAGGAACATGATGAACGGAAAAAAGTTTGCAGTTAAGACGGTACAGCAAGAGGGACAAGTAATTGTCCAGACTTGTGGAGACTTGGATTTGGCAGCAGCGAAAGAGTTTCGTTCCACGATGGAACCGATTGTGAACGATGCGAACACAGAGCTTACCTTAGACCTAAAAGAGCTGACGTATATTGATAGCACAGGGATTGGAATCTTGATCTCGATATTGAAGATGCGTCATGAGCAGAAGTCAGCTTTCCGTATTGTAAATGTACCGACACATGTCCAAAAACTATTTGATATGACAGGTATTTCGAAATTTCTGACCCCACAAGCCTAACAAATGAACGATGAAAGGGACTGAATCAGGATTATGGAGCACGCAAGAGAATGGAAGCGCGTTAAGTTATCATTGCCGGCACAAGCCGAATATGTGGAGTTGGCACGGTTGACTTTGTATGGTATCGCAAGTCGGATCGGATTCTCCTATGAGGAGATAGAAGATATGAAGGTAGCGATTTCGGAAGCTTGCAATAATGCGGTGCTGTATGCATATGATTCGCAGGACGGAGTCGTTGAAGTACTGTTTGAGGTTGCTGAGGATGAGATTGGGATCATTGTACAGGATGAGGGAGCGAGCTTTGATGCAGCAAGCAAGATCAGTGGGGTGGAAGGCTTGCATGACAAGCAGCTTGAAGATATTCAGGCCGGTGGTCTTGGATTTTATTTAATGCAGGCGTTGATGGATGAGGTTGAAGTGATGAGCGTCGATGGTCACGGCACCGTTGTGAAGATGAAGAAGCGCCTGCAGCAAAGCGGGGAACTTCTATGAGTGCTGTCCCTCAACAACATTCATCCGAGGAAGCAACACGGCTCATACATGAATATCAAGCTACAAACGATAATGAGATTGCAACGATCCTCATTCAGAGATACGATCCCATGGTCAAGATGGCCGCAGGTAAGATTTCACGCAACCGTCCGGACTTGTATGAAGATTTGATGCAGGTCGGCAATATGGCATTGATCCGCTTATTGAAGCAATTCGATAGTTCGTTAGGTGTTCCGTTCGAAGCTTATGCGATGAAAAGTATGATTGGGCATATGAAGAACTTCTTGCGGGACAAGTCATGGTATATACAAGTTCCACGCCGGATTAAGGAAAAAGGTGCGCTCGTACAGCAGACCATTGATGAGCTGACAATGAAGCTTGAGCGATCGCCTAATGTGAATGAGATTGCGGAGAAGTTGGAATTGTCCGTCGAAGAAACTGTCGAAGTTCTAGCCGGTCGAGAGTGCTATCATTACGTCTCCTTAGATACCCCATTATCGCAGGATGAGAGTGCTGCGACATTGGGAGAGCTGATTCGCTCTGAAGCCGACGATTATGAATCGGTGGAACGCAAGATGGATCTGATGGAGGCTATGAAGGAACTCAAGCCGGAAGAACAAAATGTATTGGCACTTATATTTAATGAGGGATTATCACAGCGTTCGGCTGCGGATCGTCTCGGCATTTCCCAAATGAGCGTATCGCGCATCCAGCGACGGGCAACGGAGAAACTTAAGAATATATTGACATCGAATAATTCTTCGTAGAAAAAATGAAGATGCTAGTCTGTATAGACAGCATCTTCATTTTGTGCCTGCTATGATATATGGATGCAATTCTCATGAAAGATTAGACACCGTTCACTATTCCTTCTTCAACTCGTCCGCAATTTCCTCTGCTACGTCTGCAGATGCTTCCTTCAACTGATTTGCAGTGTTGGTTGTTGCTTCCTTTACGGTTGCAGCGAACTCCTTAGACGCTTCTTTCACGCTGCTAACGACTGCACCCGCTTTTGATCCAACTGTTTTTACGGTTTCTGCTGTGCGGGATCCGAGATCCGTTGCTAGTTCTTTTGTTTTGCCACCTACTTGCTGTGCCTTATCGCTTATATCTGAGCGCAGCTCGCGCCCGGATTTCGGTGCAAGCAGCAGAGCTGCCGCCGCTCCTATCGCGCCCCCGATGAGAAGTCCCTTTACAAATGTGTTGCAATCCATTTTTGTGTTATTACATTCTGTGTTTTGACTCATACTAACCTCTCCTTTTGTGTGTAGTCGAATGTCTTACTAGAGGATTACACAATTTTAGGAGGTTTGAAACAGAGGCCCCCCATTATTTGCACCTATCGAGCGCTTCTCTTGCGGTCTCTCAGCCACTGCATCGCCATGATGGTAAACAGAAGCCAGATTGCACCTGCTGTGTATCCGCCCAGCACATCGGTTACGTAATGAACACCCAAATAAATGCGGCTAAGCCCAATGCATACAATAAGTAATGCCGTAAGCACAAGCACATATCCGGCAGGCTTACCCTGTTCCTTCAAGTGAACCCATATTAAATATCCAATCATGCCGAAGAAGGCAGTACTAACCATGGAGTGACCACTTGGAAAGCTGTAGCCATGTTCAACGACCCAGTGTTCCCAGTCTGGTCTTGCCCGCTGGAAGCAGATCTTCAGGCCTTCATTGACAAGGGCGCCTCCTAGTGAGACAGTCAGCAGGCTCATTGCGTCCCATCTACGCTTGTATACAAAGGCAAGGAGTACAATAAGTATGCCAGCCAACGGTACAACGACACGGCTAGATCCGATATGGGTGATCCATGTGACGACAGTTGTTAAGGTAGGGGAAGCTGCTTGGCGAACCGTATCCGTTACGTAGCGATCGAAGTCAGTCGTTTGATTCAGAAGAACACTTCTAGTGATAAAAAAGAAAACGATAGCCAAGATAAGTGTCGCGGCAGCTCCCCCCAGAAGATTTAGTGCGAACTTGCGTTTTGCTTCTGGCGTAACGCCCCGATATTGTTGTTTCACAGTTGTCAACACTTCTCCTTTAGGTGTATGTTTACATTACAGGATGTCCGATGATGATTCTTGAAGCACGAATTATGGACAAAAGGTAAATATGTAATATCAATAACATATTTCCATGCTTTGTTGCAACTGGAAGAAATGAAAGGGAGACGAACATGAATGAACGTCTAGTGGAGGAAACACGTAACGGCTGGCTGGAGTGCGAGCATCGCGGTGCAATCTGTGGTGTCGATCGCCATCTGCAGCCTCAATATGCGCTTGGAGATATACATTCACCGATGTTCCTGCGTTCGGCAGGCAAGCCACTGCAAGCGATCCCTGTTGTTCGCAGTGGGACACTTGAGCATTATGGGCTGCAAACTCGAGATTTAGCGTTGATGACAGCGTCTCATCGAGGAGAATCCGTTCATATTGATACGATGGAACACATTATGCAGTGTGCGGGACTTGAAGAGAATTATTTGATTTGCTCGCCCTCTTTTCCATTGAACGAAGAAGTGAAAGAGCAGTATTTGCGCGATGGAGGAGAACGCCGGAGAGCGTATCATAATTGTGCTGGCAAGCATTTCGGCGTCCTTGCATGGAGCCATATGATGGGCTGGGATCTGGCGACTTATGCGGAACCTGAACATCCCGCACAGCAAGAGATTACACGTACAATCGGCGAGATGGCAGGTGTTGCCCCGGAACAGATGCATGCAGGTACGGATGGCTGCGGCTTCCCTGTGTATGCACTTCCGCTTCAAGGACTCGCAACGGCGTATGTGAAGATCGCCTGCCCAGAGCTTATTAAGGATGAACCGACTCGCCAGGCTGCAGAGCGCATTCGCAATGCAATGCAGGAGCATCCATTATTAGTTGGCGGTACGAATCGGGTTGACTCGCTGTTGATGGAGGATAAGAACATCATAGCCAAGGGCGGCTTCAAAGGGATATTTGCCTTCGGACTTCGTCGTGAAGGTCTGGGCTTCGCCTTCAAGGTAGCGGATGGCTCAGATGAGGAATGGGCACATATTGTTGCATCAATTCTCGATCAGATTGGTTATGAGGAGAAGTCGACAATTGAGCGTATTCGTCACGTATTCCCAGGTACGATTCAGAACGACAATGGCCGTGTGGTCGGCGAACAGAAGACGGTATTTCAGCTTCAGGCATTGAAGTGAGCGGTATGACGCGCAATTTCGTTGTAGTATGACATCATAGAAGAGGTGAGCTAATGAATCCCATACTCTTAGAGGTTATCGGTACGACAGTGCAAGAGGTGAAGGAAGCAGCGCTGCATGGAGCAGATCGCATTGAACTGATTACTGCATTTTCAGAAGGGGGACTAACCCCTAGTCTCGGGCTCGTTGAAGAGGCTATAGCTTCCGTAAGTATTCCGGTTAATGTGATGGTACGGCCGCATAGCCGTTCATTCGTGTATGATGCGGATGATCGAGCAACAATTGTGCGCGATACTCGCTTGTTACGTGAAACTGGAGCTAATGCTATTGTTTTTGGCGCGCTTACACCGGAAGGGAAGGTAGACGTTGATCTGCTTGAGAGAGTGCTGGAGGCAGCCGGCGATTTGCCGCTGACCTTCCATCGTGCGATCGATAAGTCTGCCGACCTGCTTCAAGCCTTGGATGTTCTGCTTGCTTACCCACAGGTGACTACTGTACTGACATCGGGCGGTCAGCCAAGCGCTCTGCAAGGCCTTGCGTGTATCCAGTCCATGGTGCGGCAGGCTGCTGGCTCGAATCTGGGGATTTTGGCTGGCAGTGGCCTGACCGCGGAGACGGTAGTTGATTTCGCAAGGGAAGCAGGAGTGAAGCAGGTTCATTTTGGATCGAATGTACGCATAGGCGGTCATGCCCTAGCACCAATTGACCCTGAACGTCTGCGGGCTTTACGGTCGTCGCTCAATACAATTACGTTATAAATAAAAATAGCTCCCGAGCCGCTTTGCTTATGCACTGTGCGCTAGGAGCTATTTTTCGTTTGGTCTGCAACTGGTGATGCGATACGACAAAGTGTTAGGAACGGCGTAATTTGCCGAGCTCAGAGACAATCGCCTCTACTTCACTGATGCTGAAAGCAGGCTTGCTCATAATGATATCGTAAATATCCTTGATGTCGTCATATTGCTCTACGGAGAACGCAGAGGACTGCATCGCTGCTGCCGTAGCCATCTTTAATTTATCCTTGATCACATCAATCATCATTTCTACATTGGCTTGCGTTCTTTCATTGGAAACCATGGTTCTCCTCCTTAGACGCTATTGCGATAACGTCCTATTCAACATGTCCGTATTGTATCACGAAAGCAGTGGAAACAAAACGATATCCTCGCGTAATTCAAAGTTCGTCTCTGAGGGCATTTCTTATGCTTCCTTCCTTATTGTGCATTGCTTGGCATCAATGGAATTGTACAGTAGAATGTGAATCATGTAGCAGAATGAATTATGAAGCAGAATGATTTTTGAAGTAGGATTGATCAAGAAGTACAAAGAACAGAAGGAGCTCTCCGCCCATGCAAGTCAACGGCAATATGAATAAGGTATACGAACAGTGCGGCCAGAGAACGCGCTGCACGATAGATCGTCTCCAAGATTGGTTGCGGCAAGTCGCAGACAAGCATCAAGGTCAGGACGTTATGTTCGTCTGCATCGGTACCGACCGATCCACAGGAGATGCGCTTGGACCCTTGGTTGGCACCCGACTTGCGCAGCGTGGATTGCAGGTGGTAGGGACGATGGAAGAGCCATGTGATGCCACGAATTTGCAATCCCGGTTATCTGCGCTGCGGGATAATGTTGTGACGGTTGCAATCGATGCTTGCCTCGGACATCCAGGCTCCGTGGGACAATATCTGGTCAGCCACTCCTCCTTACAGCCAGCAGAATCGGTCGGCTTAGCTATGCCGGCAGTGGGTCAATACAGCATTGCTTGTGTCGTGAATGTGAATGGCCCGAAGCCGTATTGGACATTGCAGACGACTTCCTTGCATCACGTCATGAAGATGGCGGACGAAATAGCGGCTGCTATCATCGAATCATTTCTTCCCGAGCCAAGCATAAATACCGAATAACCTCCATACAAATGATGTCGTGGGCCAAAAAAAGATGGAGCCGGATCGCCCTCCGCCTCCATCATTCGGGTTCATACAGATGTGCGTGTTAAGCTGTACCGATCCGTTCTCGGGGAACGGATCATTTTTACTTTCCCGGTCCGTCAGCTTGATGATGAGCTGAACTAACCCGAGAATAAATGCACTCGTGGCAAAGAAAAGTTCGAACCCTTGCATATTGTTCACCCCCCCTCTATTCGAAATCGCAGATCACTGGTACGGGTAATGCTTGGAGTTGGCTGCTGATTCAGGCATTTATGGGTAGTGTAATATACTATATATGTATGGATGTTTTTGGAATGAAAGAATGCTTTGGACAAGCTTTTTTGAAAATTTTGTGTAATGGTAATTAAAGGTGCATATTTCGGCAGGTTCTGCATAAAATGAAGGCTTGCGAATTTGAGAACGTACCAGAAGGAGAGAGGGATGAGCGATGACAAGAATACAGGTGGATGCTAACTTTACGATGAATGTAGAACAGCAAGGACAAGGCCCTGCTGTCATATTGCTTCATGGCTATTGTGGAAGTTCGAAATATTGGGAAGCGATAATGCCGATGCTGGCGCAGAACTATCGCGTCATTGCTCCAGATTTGCGAGGTCATGGCAAGTCAGATTCACCAGTAGGCGCATATACCATTGAACAAATGGCTGACGATGTGCTTGCGCTTGCCGATAAGCTCGAACTATCGCAATTTGTACTGCTTGGTCACTCCCTTGGTGGATATATTGCGCTGTCGTTCGCTCAGCGCTATAGCAGCCGCTTGCAAGGGTTCGGGCTGATCCATTCTACGAGCTTGCCGGATACCGAAGAGGGCAAGCAGAATCGCTTGGCCGTTGTCGAGAAGCTGCAATCGCAAGGTATCGTTCCTGTTGTGGACGGATTAATCCCGAAGCTGTTCGCGCCACAGCATCTTGAAGAGCATGCCTTGCAGGTGAGCAGGGCGAAGGAGATTGGATATTGCACACCGCCGCAAGGAGCTGCTGGAGCAGCGCTTGCAATGAGAGAGCGACCTGATCGGACTTCGGTATTGCAAGCAACTGAGTTACCCGTGCTGTTAGTAGCGGGAGAGCACGATCAGATTGTGACAGCAGATAAAGCCTTTACGGCGAGCGGGGACAATGTTTCGCAGGTTACAATAGACAAGGCGGGTCATATGAGTATGATGGAGACGCCAGCGTCACTTGCGGATGAACTGCTCACCTATTTAGCCAATATATTTCAATAAGAGGCATTAGAGGTGTTCAGATGTATTGAGGGACATAGATACTATGGATGCACCGCGTTTAGGGGAACTTCACTTGAGGAAGCTCCCCTTTTTCGCTATACTTGACTTACTTTTTGGATGTCTGAATCCGAATATTATGTACAAGAAGCGAGGCTTTGACATGAATGAGGCGTTTAAAGCACTTGCAGATCCGACCAGGCGACAGATTATAACCTTGTTGAAGGATAAGGATATGACGGCAGGAGACATCGCCGATCACTTTAATATGACGAAGCCAAGCATCTCTCATCATCTGAATGGGTTGAAGCAAGCGAAGCTCATTCTTGATGAGCGGCGAGGCCAGCATATATGGTACTCACTCAATACAACCGTATTGCAGGAGGCTCTCGGCTGGTTTCTTGATATCATTTCATACCAGGGTATGCGAGGGAGGGATGATTAATGAAACTACTGGATCACAGTCTAGAGAGAAGGGCATTTCATGTATTGTTTGTGTACAATGTGATTGTAGCTGGACTGATGTGGCTGGCATATCCGAAGCTTCCAGAGAGGATTGTATCCCATTTCAACTACTATGGCGCTCCTGACGGGACAATGGAGAAGACGATAGTATTTATCATCTTCTCTGCTATCTTAATACTGATCCCCATATGTATGCCGTTCGTTCGACGTGCAGATCCGCAGCAGCACAATTACAAGAAATTCGAATCCACATACATACGGTTCGGCTGGGCTTTGTCTGTGTTCCTGCAAGCTATATTCGGCGTCGTGATCGGCTATCATCTAATTAACGGGTTTCCGGTGCAATCTTTGATTTTAACTGCGCTCGGATTGTTGTGGATGTTCCTTGGCAACATGTTTGGACGTGTGCGGTTCAACTATTTTTCGGTATCCGTACGCCGTGGACGCTTGCAGACGAACAAGTATGGCGCAAAACGCATCGTCTGGCCGGCAAGGTGTGGCTTATATCGGGTTTATTAGCATGTGCTGGAGCTTGGCTGCTGCCCCTCCACTGGGGTGGATATATCGGTTTACTTGTAATAGCGGTATCGGTCTTTGTCCCAATGATTTATTCCTACCTTGTCTTTCAATCTAAAATACGGCCGAGGTGATGGTGATGCACCAACGTGATTATTTACTCCGGTTAATTGAAGAGATGACTCGTATGTTTGGTCAAGCGCTTGGACTAAAGGAAAAGAAGAAGCGTGAGCAACTGATTGTCGAGTGGGATGAATTGTTGCAGCGCCGTTTCCGGATTAGCGGGGAGCTTGCTGACAAGCTTCCGGCAGAGGACATCATACGACTGTTTCGGACGGGAGAGCGGCTGCATGCAGATGAGATTCAAGCATTGGCGATTGTTCTGTATGAGCGGGCTAAGTTGGAATGGGAACGAAGCAGGCATGATAATGAGTCGTCGCCATTTGCCGCTTCGGAAGTGCCGCGATATGGTGAGAGCATGATGGGAACTGACAATGACGAGACAATATATATTCTACGATTGATGAAGTCGTACGAGCTTTTGCTGGAAGCGACCTCGCAAGGTAGTGATCGGAGGCTGCTTCCGGTTCAAGACTCGATGGAAGCGATATATCAGGTAATCAAAGGCTATCATATTGATGATCGCTTGAGGGAGAAGATGTGGCGCTGGTTTGAGAAGGAGGGTCGTCTAGCTGAAGCAGAGGACTCTTTGTTCGAGTGGTTGAATAATGCAGAGCGGCATCATCCTGAGCAGGCGGCAAGGCGATGTACGCAGGCGATGAAGTTCTATGAGCGAATCGATGCAATGTCGGATGAGGTGCTACTAGAAGGCGGATTAAGTCGAGATGAGGTCATCTCGGGCAAGGAAGACGTAAGTAAGAGTACAGCATGGCAAATGGAACAGTAGGAGTTATAAGCAGATGGAACAATTAACAGAGTTAGTTGAACGAGTGATAACTGAACAGATCTTAAGCAGTGCAGTGCTTAGCCAACTGCGTCGCAAGCCTGAGGAGGGCTACACCAAGGTGCTGCTCAAGCCGGTGCAGTTGCGCGGGCAGATTCAGATCCAGTTCGAGTATCATTATGATAATAAGGTGACGCATGATAATGTCCCGTTAACAGAAGCGGCTGCAAAGGTGATGTCTTTATTCGAGAGTACATTCAAGCAGGGACTGTTGCGGACAACAGAGGGCGATTACCAAGTGTTGATCAGCAAGAAATTCAAGGTAACGATTCGCAAGCAAGCGGCAGTTGTGCGCAAGGTTGAAGTGTCACATAACCGCAAGAAGCAATATGTGTTGAACGAGGGAGTTCCGGTTCCATTCTTGGTTGAACTGGGCATCATGGGCAAGGAAGGAAATGTGATTGCAGCGAAATATGATAAGTTCCGCCAAATCAATCGCTTCCTCGAAATGGTGGCGGATGTGCTGCCGCATCTGCCGAGCAATCGTACGGTTCGCATTATTGATTTTGGCTGTGGCAAATCGTATTTGACGTTCGCACTGTATCATTTTCTGCATGTAGAATCCAAGCTTCCGGTTCACATTGTAGGGTTGGACTTGAAGCGGGACGTCATCGAACGGTGCGAGGCGCTTGCTAGGCGCCTTGACTATGACGGACTCTCCTTCCAAATGGGGGATATCGCCCAATATGAAGGTGCCGATGAGGTCGATATGGTGGTGACGCTGCACGCTTGTGATACTGCGACAGATGCGGCGCTAAATAAGGCTGTACGGTGGGGAGCCCAAGTTATCTTGTCGGTTCCATGCTGCCAGCATGAATTGAATCGTCAGGTGGAGCAGAGCGTGCTGGAGCCCTTGTTGAGACATGGCATATTGAAGGAACGCTTCAGTGCGCTGGCGACGGATGGACTGCGGGCAAAGCTGCTTGATTGTGTAGGATATCGTACACAATTGCTCGAATTCATTGATATAGAGCATACACCCAAGAATATTTTGATTCGTGCGGTTCGCGGTGAAGAACCTGCTGGGCAGGTAGAGAAGGCTGACCCGCAAATGTGGAAAGAGTATGAGACGTTCAGACAGTTTTTGAATGCAGATCCGTATTTGGAGCATGCCCTGGAGGATTTGCTGGAAGCTCGCGGCTGCAAGCGTACAGTATAAGTATCTAAGGCTAGAACCCTCTCCGTTGTGTAGAGGGTTCTTTTTGATGTGAAGGAAGATAGGCAGGCTCATAAATTGGCTTGGTTCTTAGTTATGATCCAACGAATATGGGCAACTTTCGTTCCATCTCATAATGTAGGCCCTGCTCCTTCTTTAGTGAGCTACATACATGAACTCCTTGGTCGAGCCACTCTATGCAGCAGTATGCTTCTCTTCAAATTTCCTCCTTTCTAGACGATATATAAAGGAAGGTAGTATGGAACAGGAACAGGAACTAGAACAGTAACAAATCAATGCCCATCAAAGGAATCTAGAGCCGCATGGTTATAGAACAGGGCAAAGTGAGTTTGTTGCAATAGAACAAGCAGGACGCCTACGTCTGGCTCGATCTTCATACAGCAAGAGCAAGATTAACGTGGATAGTGAAACGAAGCAGAGCAAGGGGCTAAACTGCGAACGAAGAACCTAGGAGGTTGAACGGTCAATGACGGGAGCTTATGTAACGGATGCTCCAGAGCATTTGTTAATGTCGCTTTTGCACAGTCGTACAGTGCTTGAGGGCGACAACTGCATTGCAACGGGAGTATTGTCTTATGTAGAAGGAGATGTCATGGAGGTAGAACTGCCAGAATTCGAGCGGTTTGAACTTGGAGAGGCGCTGAAGGTGACCATATATTCGCCGGTAGGCATATTTAATTTCCATACTCAGGCTGTGGCACGGCATGAAGGATCGTTGCTGCTTATTCATCCACCGCATCAACAGCGTAAATTTACAGATCAACGCTTATTTCCGCGAATAGAGGTGCGCAAACATGGATATGTATTGCCTCCACGACCAGCGGAAGGAATGGCAATTACGCCGACGCCAATACCGATTCATATCGAAGATATTAGTTTGAATGGGATCGGTTTTAACATTAAGGGGAACTCTTCATTCGTGGAAGGAAGCGAATTAGAGGCTGAATTGCAGCTTGGATTTGCTGTTCCTTGCCGCTTAACGATTGCTCGTATGGCGAGTCGGGAAGACGATATCTTCTATGGAGCCAAGCTTCAGGTAACCAGTGATCCTGCACAACGTTCCCTGCGTGCATTTATTATGCGGGAACAGATTAAATCACATATTGATCGCAAATCAAAAAATTCAATAACAGCTCGGCCATAACATGCTAAAATAGCAATGTACTTCACAATTAGCATAGAAAAGAAATGGTAGGAGAGAAAGGGAGGGAGGGAGCAGCTTGAAGCGTGCTTCTCGTCATGTAAGGAACTTATTAATCGGATGTCTTGGCATCGTGCTCCTATTAAGCGCCTTACCAACATCGACGTCAGCAGCTGGGCTAAATAATCGATACCCGACTAAGGTATTTGAGGTATTCACAGACGTTGCAATGAATCAAGAAGGGCGTCAGAAGATTAAGCCCGAGTTAATCCAGCCATCTGTTACGAATGTTACGTATCAGGAAGTGGTGAACATTGATCCTGCAATTGCCGAAGTAAAGGTAGATTTACCGAATGAAGAATACGTGGTGACGCCGCATAGTCCAGGATCGACCACGGTCGAGTTCAAATGGACCCAAGGGGATGGAACGGTACTTCATCATAAGTTTGTCGTTGCGGTAGTCGATCCATCACAGGGAAATAGTATTCCTCGGATTAGGGAGCCTGAACAGGAAAGTTATGTGCAGCTGGGGTCTTCTGAAATCAATGATTTCCAATATATATTTGAGAATGTAGATTGGAGATCCAACTTACCGGTACCTTATAACGAGCTTCGCTCTGGAAATGGATTCAATAATATAACACCTGTTAATCAGAAAAGATATATTTTCAGCGCTGTGGCTCAGAACGCAGTGGATACTAGATGGGTATTCAAAGTAACAATAAAAGATACGAACGGTAAAGATATGTCCGCTACATACTATAAGGACTATAAAATCAATCGATCGCCCAGCCTGATAAATAAATTCGATCGAACGCTGCATTTGATTCCTGGCGGTGAAGCCAGTATCAAGCTGTCACGGAATTTTGAGGATTTAGACAACGATGAATTATTCTATACTGCAGTCTCGGCAAACGGCCTGGTCTCATGCGAGATTAATGGGGATAACCTGTTGTTGCGTGCGAGAGCCGATTCCGCAGAGGGCATTGAGGAAATCACGATTACTGCGGATGATCAACGACAAGGTATTCCTGCGCATGGAACATTAAGCATGTACATCAGCAAGCCGCGCGAAGTTGGCATTGCCGGTACCTATCCAGAAGTAGACAATGGCTTTGAAGTGATGCCAGCTGGCTCCGGTGAGTATTACATGGTTCCATTTGAACAGTATCTACCTTCCTATGCAGAGCTCGAACAGAAGGTTGCATCAGGTAATGCTCGTAAGGGAGAACTTACAAGTGGGGGTAGCCTTACATTCATCATTGATCAACAAAAGGGCCAATCTAAAGGATTAGATGAAGGACAGTATGGTCTCTATCTGTTCGATGGAACGACGGTCAAGCTGGAGAGAGCGATTGAATTGTCCGGCAAAGAGAAAGTCATTCGTGAATTGAAGGAGCTGGCTGCTGCAAGAGGCGAATCATCCTATCAGATTGTGGACGCCCAGCAATGGCTGTTCACGAAGGGTGACAATAATTTCGTTCGCGCTAAGATCGTGATGGCGCTTCTTGCAGAATAACAAGCAGTATCGTCAGAAGGTCAACCTAAGGGTTGGCCTTCTTTTTGATTGTCCATCATAATAAATATAGAATTGGTAGAATCGGGAAAGAAGGGGGAGTACAGATGAAGGTGGATTTACAACAAGATGGGCATGGCAATTTTGTTGTTTTGTTTGTTGGAATCGGGATAATCTTCGCTGTGCTTCTTGTTGCATTATGGAAGCAGGGGCTGTTCTATGATCGCGATGTGGGAATGCTATCCATCCTGCTCTGCGCAGCTTCTGTATGTATGCTTGCCGCATGGAGATGGGATGCAGTCCTTCCATTGCCGCTCTTGTATCCGCTTCTCCTGCTCATCGGATATCTCAGTAACTGGGTGTTAGGGCCTGCAACCGTATATGGCACACAGATGCAAATCCTAAGAACGGCGATGCTGCAAGCTTGGATTATACTGCTCGCCATTATGCTGCACAGAGGGGGTAAACAGGCTAAGCGGCTCATTACAGGTTCAATCATGTTAGTCGGATTCCTAATCAGTGGCAGCGCTCTTGGCATGCTCTATGGATGGATACCAAATGAATCAGGTGTGATGGTGAGTCAGAATTCAGAATTGTCGGCGTTTGGATTTCGATTAGGTGGGGTTGTCCAATACCCGAATACGCTTGGTGCACTTGCCGGGGCATTTGCGTTACTGCACTTGAACGACGCAGCCTGTGCGGCGGCTAAAGCTCGAAGCCAACGGAGTGTAAGTGTTCATGTACGGGTTGTCTCTACCAAATGGCTGCTTGCGGCTGTGCCGATTGCCCCCCATTTGGTCGTCCTTGGTCTTACCGAATCAAGGGGATCCTGGATCGTGTTCGGTATTGTATCGCTGGTTGGTATCTGGAGCGCTCGCGGGTATCGTGCGGAGTACGTGACGACGTTTTTGTGGTTCGGAGCATGGTCTTTCCTAGCGGCCGCATGGAGTGCCTCGATGTGGCAGAGTGGGGATGGGTGGCTGCCGATGCCTGTTTGGTTGGCGTGGATCGGTTCAATAGTACTGTTCAGCGGATTAATGCTGCGTCTGTCTAAGAACCGTTGGCTACGAAATGGGTTGATTCTCATCATACTTCCAACGCTAATGATAGCAGGCATCCACTTGCTGCCTATAGGGGCAAGCAGTCGGATTACGGATCATTATGCTACTGCAGGAGCGCGAACATTGTTCTATAAGGATGCAATTACGCTGTGGAAGGAACATCCTTGGTTCGGCGCAGGCGGTGATTCATGGCGGCAGCAGTTCGCACGCATACAGAGCGAGCCGTA
This sequence comes from Paenibacillus sp. E194, assembly GCF_000935845.1. Taxonomy (NCBI): domain Bacteria; kingdom Bacillati; phylum Bacillota; class Bacilli; order Caryophanales; family Paenibacillaceae; genus Paenibacillus; species Paenibacillus sp. E194. The sequence goes on along the minus strand of NZ_JMDX01000125.1, from coordinate 269 downwards.
TGTTGGCAAGGAAGTGCACAGCAGCGTGCTGGATATGCTGCTTGATGTAGGGCTGGTATTTACAATGCCTGCAATAGGGTTAGTATTAGCAGCGTTGCTGCTCGCATGGCGTCGGCATGCCGGATTCGGATTGGCCGCAGCGATGCTGCTTGCACATAGTCTGATTGATTTCGATATGTCCTATGGGCTAGTGACGTTGCTGCTCGCAGTGCTGCTAACGCTGGGTATGTATGATGAGAGCCTCAACCATGGCTCTCCAAGGATGCGCT
>NZ_JMDX01000124.1:0-17537 GCF_000935845.1 Paenibacillus sp. E194 | reverse complement strand
AGAATTAGATTTCTTTTTGAAAAATGATGTGTTTGGATCTGGATATTGCAGGGTGATCCCGGATTCTGAACAGGATGATTGGTTTCTGTTCCTAGAAAAAGAAAGGAATCATTTCTGAGTAGGAGGTGCGCTGTATGGATTTTTCAATAATTTCAGATACTGCAGGTGCGAGAGTTGGTGAATTAGCTAGTGAATTAAGAAAAGCATTGGTATCTAACATAAACTCAAGATATGGTCATGTTGATGTCTCGATCGGGATAGGTTTTAGATGCTTGCCTGAATCCTATGGAAGAAGGTCATTTATTAGATACACGAAGAAAGATAACTATCTGACAATCGATATTGCAGTCAAGGTAGAAGAATATGAAAAAATGTATAAAGTAGAGCAACGGTATCATTTGGGGAATCTATTTTTAGAGTTCCTAAACACTGCGCTAAAGAAACACAACTTTGAAGGACTTGATAAAGAGATGTTCATAAATGACATTAAAATGTGGGCAAGGGAGATCCCTATTCAAATGGATAACGGTTCAACAAAATTGAACAATTGGTTTAAGGAAGAGATTGATTGGTCTGTAGATCTTGATAAATAAAGATAGTTTGATGTTGGCTTAATAGAGAAGAAATGAGGAGTTTACGATGAGTAAAGGATTTGAATCAAGTCCAGAGTTTAAAGCCATGATAAAAAGATCAGCTAGAGATCGATATATTTACTCCGTAAGTATTGCAGACTGGGAAGAGGCTTGGTCTTTGAAATTAAATGATGGATTTGTTACCACCTCAGATAAAGAGGGAAATCTGTCTATGCCGATTTAGCCATTTAAAGAGTATGCTATGAAATGCATAGAAGATGAGTGGGAGAACTGTCAAACGCAAAAAATACATTTAGATAAACTCTTAGATGAGATATTGCCTAACCTGTCAGAAGAGGGAACGGATGTAGTTGTATTCAAAGTTCCGGAAGATCCAGACGTTGTGAGAGTATCTGCGGATGACTTTAAAAACAATTTGTTGTATGAATGTTCTCAATATGAATAGCGCTCATGCTAATTCAGCATAAAGCTTCTTCTTTACGATTTGCTTGATTACGAACATACTGACAGACTGTGTTCATGCAGTACGGTCGTCATTGAGAAGGATGTGAGAGAACAAGATGAACTGGGAGAGATATTTGCTGGACGAGAAATCTCCTGTCTCCTATTATGCTCATTTGGGCGTTATTGAGGGGACTCGGAGAGTAGAGAACTTTGATCTTGCTACATTGGAAGAAGATACACGGATTGTTGACTTATTTACGCCTCTGAAAAAATCCAAGAAGAAATATGTGAATTATGAATCGCTGGTCGGTAATCAAATAATAGAAGGAATTTACCTCACTGATCTAGATGAGGAGCGATTACGAATATTTTCTACATTGCCGAATTTAAAGTACTTGCAAATTTCCTCTGGAAAAATGGAGGATCTCCCCAATTTGTCATGTTTACATAGCTTAGAAGTGTTGATTTTGGCGAATTTGCCCCAAGTAAAAGATTTGAACTTTCTGATAGGGTTACAGAACCTGCAAACCTTATATATCTATGGTATGAATCACTTGTACGATTTAACGGCTCTTGCCACTTTATCGAATATAAAGGAATTAAGTCTTAATCATGGACGAATGAGTGGGACGGGAAAGCCAGTTAAAAGCTTTGAGCCTGTTGGAGAATTAATGCGATTGGAGTATTTATCTTTGATCCTGGCATTAGAGAATAAGAGCCGAGATATTACGCCTATTCTAAAATTGAAAAATATAAGGAAACTTCATCTATTGCCGCGACACACCAAGGGAATGAAGGAAACAATTACAGCCAGTTTTCTAAATTTGCTGAACAAACAAGACTTTGAATAGAGCGATACATATACTACATGCAAGTAAATTTGAGATTAAAGGAGTAATTATGAAGATAATAGAGATTATTCAGAAAATTGAACAGGATAGTAATTGCAGACTTGTGAAGCGGACAACAGATTTCACAAATGAATTAGCTCTTCCAGAAGATTTGAATTATTTCTTTAGCCATTATGACTCTTTACAAATGTTTTTAGATAAGCCTTATGGAATAAAAATAGTTTCTTCAAATGAGTTTCTTCCAACTAGTAAAAGGCTTTATCCAGAGGATGATGTCATTTGGGATGAGCTGGAGGGAGATATTAGTAATGAGTGGTATCTAATTGCTGAATCTGAACAAATAAACCAGTACATCAGCATCGACTTAAGCGATTCTCATTTAGGTTATTGCTATGATAGTTTTTTGGAAACCCATGCAACACCAGGGGATAGTCAGATTATTGCTAAAAGCTTTACGGAACTGTTAGAGCATTTATACGCTAGTAAAGGTGAAAATTGGTTTTGGTTGGCTGACAATTTCGAGTCGTATGGGGATGCTTATGATGGCAGGTAACTGTAAAAAACATCAACAATAAAGTCTGCACAAAAACGAGCCTTTAGAATCGCTTCTAAGGCTCGTTTTGCGTTTCGGCTTCCATTTTGCGGGAGGAATGGATGCCGTTCATATAAAGTAAAGATAAAATGGAGGAATAATTTAATATTATTTATAAAATAAGAGGAAATATCCTTTCTTGGATGTGAGTTGTCTGTTATGATCAAGAGGAATACCCCATAACGATTGTTGGAGGTGATGCTTGTAGAAAACTCGGCATAAAAATAGATTTATAGATGAGATTAGTTGTACATAAGATGGAGTGCTTGGGAAGCTGTTTTTTCATGAACCCATGGGAGGTTTGAAAATGAGATTAAAGAATACGCTGTCTTTCATCTTATGTTTTGCTCTCATTTTTTCAGGGACGACGTTGACTGTGTTGGCCGATGAAGCCATCACAGCAAAAGATGCAGATGGCAACACCATCACAGCGAAAGCTGCAAACGGTAACACCATCAGCATTTCAGCAGTGAATCGAGCCATCGGAGCTTCAGATGAAATGATCCTGTTTACCCGAGAAAATAGTAGTAAGCTCACAGATTCGAACCCTTATGCGGCTGCTGCAGTCGTGGACTATCATGAAGGTACTTACAGCGTTACGGATGTCACTTATCGTGAAGGTGCTGTGCAAATACCGACGAATGGTTTTGTACTGTTTGGTCACGGATCGAGTGAACAGTGGATTAAAGACAATATGAGTCCGGGAGACCCGGTTGAGATTGCTGGCTACACGCTGCCTGCACCGGTGGTCGGAGGTCCACAGCTCATCACAGAGCAGGGCACCATACCGATTGACGTTGTAGATCAGGATCAACCGGCGAACACCATTGCCGTCTATACACGTCATTTTGGTGAGATGACAAAACCATTCTCTGAAGATACCGTTCAATATATCATCACCAATGATGTATCGGTCGTGGAAAGCACATATGGTGTTCATGGTCAGAGTGGCACCTACATTCCCGCGAACGGTTATGTCATTTCGGCTTCTGGCAATGCTGCGTCATCCTTGAATTTGGAGGTGGGGCAGTCCGTACAAGCGATTAACGTAGATATTCCTATTCTGCCTAGCAAGTATTTGAAAGTGAATGGTATTGCGGTAGGCATTGATAAAATAAATGGGCCGCGTGGAGCGGGAGAGGTGGTGTTGTACCAGCCTACTTATGGCGCAACCACCAATCAGAATGCTTGGGGAATGGAGCTTACAGTCGTTGGAAATAAGGTAACCAACGTCGTGGCGATTGCATACGACCCCAACACAGGGGCTTATCTTGATAACAATTCCTCCATTCCATCGGATGGATATGTACTGTCGATTCAATCGACAAGTCCATTCTATAACCAACTAGCGGGTCAAGTTCGTATCGGCGCAGAGGTTGAGCTCGTAACGGATAGTTTAATTTACCAAGCGGCTAGAACCTCGTTTGATGCATTTAATCCGAAAGTAAAAGAAGATAACCCCGGAGGCTGGGACAATGTTGGCAATGTGCCTTATCCAGGATTTCGTGGATCGAATCAGATGATCGTCTATGATCGTAATTATGGCGAGGAGACTGGCACGAACCCATGGGGCAATGAAGTGATTGTTAATGCGGACGGATATGTGACGAACAATGGCGGGAACAACAGTAAAATTCCTGAAGGCGGAGGCTATGTATTATCCGGTCATGGGGTTAAAAACACATGGTTAAAGAATAACGCACTGGTCGGAGCCAAATTGAGTCTGGATTTTGCTAAAAAACAAGTGTTGGTTATTTTTACGCCGGAATCTTACTTAGATAAAGCTTCGATAAGTATCGATAGCGCAGAGAAGGCGCTCCAGTTATCTAAGAATCAATTTATGGATGTTCCTTATGCCGATATCGAACAGAAGATTGTAGAGGCAAAGGGCGTTTATGAGTTGGCCAAACAGCGCTTAAATGAAAGCGGTACCAACGGGTTGATAGATCTACTGAATGACTTAGATCAGAAAGTTACGGAAGCAAGTTACATGAATTTTGAGTCTCCGAAAGTACAGACTCGAGGTCTCTGGATGAGGCCGAAGGAAAAGAACGTGGAGCAGGTTCGAGATCATGTGAAGAAAATCAAAGAGACCGGTATCAATGCCATCTATCTAGAAACGTGGTGGAATGGATATACCACTTGGCCAACGTCTTTGCCAGATACCGAGTTAAATCCTTTGTATGAAGGCTTTGATGTACTTGGAGCATTTATTGAGGAAGGCAAAAAACAGGGGGTTGAAATTCATGCCTGGGTGGAGAACTTCTTTGTCGGCGGGCCGGTTGTGGTGAATCATCCCGATTGGCTTATGAAAAGCAGACAAGGTATTGATTATGAAGAAGGCAGTCATAATGCCAAGTGGTATTGGCTTAATCCAGCGCTCCCGCAAGCTAGAGATTTCGTTGCTTCTGTATACGATGAACTTGTCACGAAATATGACATAGCTTCACTGCATTTGGATTATGCGAGGTATCCAGGATCCGGAGATTACACGAATGATTTTGGTTACGACACGTATACCCGCAATTTGTTCAGCGAGAAATATGGCGTTGATCCGCTGAACCTTCATCCAGGAGATCAGTACTGGGATGAATGGCTGCAATTCCGTGCGGACATGATCAATACCTGGGTCGTTCGGGTAGTGAACGAGGCGCATCAAATCAAACCAAACCTACAAATTACAACTGCGGTATGGCCGAATTATGAGGAAGCGCCGAAATCGCACGCACAAGAAGCGAAATACTGGTTGGATCATAATTTAATCGATCACTTGTTCCATATGTCCTATGCACCGGGTTCGGAATTAACGGTAACGGACTTGAAAAACTCGATGGCATTAGCGGGGGACAATGCATTCGTCTCATCGGGTCTGGACACGTTCCAAGGCAATCCTACATCGGCTGTTGTGGATCAAATTACCGAAGCGACAAAGAATGATGGAGCTGGAGCCGCATTATTTGAATACGAAGGACTATTTAATTATAAGTATGACAAGGTGCTGAAGATTGGGTTGTATCGTAATAAGGCAATTTTGCCTCAATATGATACGACCAAGCCTCTAGCGACCGTGATGGAAGAAATGATCCGTAAAATCAATGAGATATACGTTCCTTTCCAAGGGATGAGCCGTAAGGACGGCGCAAAACTAATACAGAAACTTGAATCTGCTGTAAAAGATCTACATGTGAATCCCAATATGACAGATGAGACTGCAAGTGACGTGAAACAGAAGATCGACAGCATAAGCAAACTTCTTGCAAGCAACTCGATTAATAATGAAGTAAAGAATCGAATGAAGCATGATTTGGACTATGGCAGTAGAATGATAGACATCTATTTCTCTAAAACAGCGAAAACGCAACTAAGTAAATTAACGGTGAGCTCGGGGAAGAAGGTAATGAAGGTAACGCCTTCCTTCACACCATCGACGTATGATTACAAGGTAAAGGTCGGGCATTCGGTTACGGAGCTAAATATTACGGCGAGTACAAGTAATCAGAATTCAGTTATTTCCGTGGGTGGCAAGCATATTGAAAATGATGCGGTCATTCTCGTACCACTTCAAGTGGGTTCGAATCTGGTTACGTTACAAGTGATGTCCGAAGATGGACGAATGAAAAACTACACGGTGACGATTCAGCGCGCTGGTAATGATAAAGGGAACTACGAAGAATAACGACAAAGTTGAAACTGCAATATGTAGGCTTTATCAATTTCTAATGAATTCACGGGGTGTCGCAGATCGATTTTGGCACCCCGAATTTTTAGTTTTGTAAATCCGAGTGCTATATTAGAATGTGGAGAACGACGCTAAGCCATATTTCGATAGATAGATTCAAAGCCAATGTGAATAGGAGTCAATACATATGAAGAATATAATCTCCAAATATTTTAAAAATAGTGGAGATTTTGTTTAATGCATGCTACAATGAACTTGCATGAAGGGAAAAGGTGGCAGGAACGACTCTTATTCCGAAATCATTCATGAATTGGAGCAATTACAGATATAGCGTAGAATAACAAGGCTTTTTTGTAAGCGCTACCGTTTTCGGACTTATAGTCATTTCTCCTCCTAGCTTTGAGAGATTGTTTATAAAGAAGAGAGGGTGTTGTGGTATGAGTTTCAAAGGTAGAAGGCTGATTTCATTACTATTGGCATCAATGATGATGGTGGGGCTATTGGCGGCGTGTGGTTCGGATTCATCGGGCAACAAAGAGGCTGCTTCAAGTGGGAACAACGATAGCAAGAAGTCCGCGGAACAAGTCACGGTAGAGTTCTGGACAATCTCATTGCAGCCGACTTTCAATGATTACTTCAACAAATTGATTGCGGAATATGAAGCGAAGAATCCGAATGTCAAGATCGATTGGAAGGACTACCCTTACGATGCTGTACTGAACAAGCTCATGACGAATATTGCTGGCGGTAATGCGCCAGACGTGGTGAACCTTAATACGGAGCTGGCCAATCAGATGGGAACCAAGGATGCATTGGTTGACTTCAACCAAGAGCTGACAGCGGATCAGAAGGCAGCTTATTTCCAAGGAATCTACTCCTCAACAGAAATGAACGGCAAAGCGTTCGCACTCCCTTGGTACACTGGATTGCCTGTCCTATTCATGAATAAGGATCTGGTGGTGAAAGCGGGACTGAATCCGGACAATCCGCCGAAGACGAAACAGGAATTGAACGAATGGGGTCGCAAGATCAAAGAGAAAACCGGTGCCTACGGCTACATATTCACGATGGAAGCACGGACTCTGTTAGAAGAGAACCTGCCGTTCCTGACTGAGGATTATAAGAAGGCAGCTTTTAATACACCGGAAGTGGAAGCGTATGTCAATGAGAATGTACAACTGTTAAAAGACGGCGTCATTCCAAAAGACATTATCAACTACGATAAACAAGTGCAATACTTCGCGAGTGAGCAAGTAGCCATGTCTTTATCCAGCTCACCATTTATTAACAAGATCAAGACAGCCGCGCCGGATGTATACAACAAAATGCTTGCCGTTCCAAGTCCGGTTGGCAAAGCGGGCATCCGCTATTCCAACACGATGAACATCGTCGTGCCTTCGGCAACATCTCATAAGAAAGAAGCGGTCGACTTCGCTGTATTCGTCACGAATGCGGCCAATCAGGTGGAATTCTCCAAGATTGCTAATACATTGCCTTCCACGGTAGAGAGTGCCAAAGATCCATTCTTCTCGGAGAATGACGGAACTCTAGAAGGGGTCGCTAAGACCGTATCTGCAGTCAGCCTTGATAAAGCCGAGGATTTCTACATCGGCGTTGAGAGTGCTAAAGACGTTAATCAGACCATCACCAAAGCATTGCAGGAAATTTATTTGAACGGTGCTGACGTGAAGAAGACATTGACTACGGCCGAGAGCGATGTTAACAAAATCTTGGGCAACTAAAAACTTCAAATTGGGCAGGCTTGTCCTGCCCGATTTCTATAATGGATGTTCAAAAGTGGACTTTTTGAACTACCTAATTAATGGTGGTGGAGGATTACTATCATGAAAAAATTCTTTACTAGATTCGGCAAGTCGGAAGCGTCAGTGGCTTGGCTCTTCATGACACCGGGTTTGATTCTACTGGCCCTATTTGTCTTCTGGCCGATTATTTATAGCATACCGCTGGCGCTGACGAATTACTCCGTCATAGGCAAGACCGAGTTTGTTGGCTTGGATAACTTCGTTAAGGCATTGCAGGATAAGAGCTTCATCACGTCACTGCTCAACTCATTGCTATACGTCATTGTTGTGCCATTTATTCAGATTATATCTATTCTTATGGCGATTCTAGTCAATAGCAATGTCAAAGGCATTAAATTATTTCGTACGGCTTACTACATCCCCGTAGTTACTTCTATGGTCGCGGTAGCGCTTATTTGGGGCTGGCTGCTCAACCAGAATGGGGTCATAAACTATGTGCTGTCCAATGTAGGGTTAATGAAAGAGCCAATTACCTGGCTGTCCAACAAAGATACAGCACTGTGGACACTGATGTTCATTACGATGTGGAAGGGCCTTGGCTACTATATGATGATTTATTTGGCCGGATTACAATCCATTCCGAAGGATCTGACTGAGGCTGCGATGATTGATGGCGCGAGCCGGGCGCAGACGATTCGTAAAATTACAATTCCGCTGTTGAAGCCGTATGTCTTTTTCTGCACGCTTATTTCACTAATGGCGGCAATCCGTGTGTTCGATGAAGTGTTCATCCTGACGATGGGTGGACCGGGGGATGCTACCTTAACATCGAGTTTGTATATTTATCAGCAGGGTTTCCAGCAATTTAATTTCGGCTACTCTTCGGCACTTGGCTTAATTGTCAGCGTCATGATTGGTGCGCTTAGTATCGTCATCTTCAGATTCAACCGGAAGGGTGGTGTCAATCCATATTAATGGATGCATGATATGAGAAAAAAACCACTTCGATTAGTGAAATTATTATTGTTGTATGGAGCTTTGATTCTGTTTGCCATTTTTATGATGGGACCATTCCTATGGATATTAAGTGTGTCGCTCATGCCCGGCAAGAATGTGTTCAGCTCTCCGCCGGCGATCTTCCCGACATTTATCGACTTTGATAATTACGTCCAAGTATGGAATTACATGGACTTTCCAAGATACTTAATGAATACCGTTATCATTGCGCTGATGGGCGTTGTAATGAACATCTTCTTTTCTTGTCTTACAGCCTATCCGCTTGCCGTATTCCGTTTCAAAGGCCGGGATCTAATCTTCGCACTACTGGTTGCGACGATGATTATTCCCGCTGCAGCCGGCATGGTAGTTAACTATTTGACGGTAAAAGCACTAGGCATGATGGGTGGGTTTCTTGCAGTCGTGCTTCCTTCAGCGGTTACCGTGTTCAACGTATTCCTAATGAGGCAGGCGTTTATGGGCATGCCACATGAGCTGCGCGATTCCGGCAAAGTGGACGGTGCCAGCGAATTTCGTATTTGGTTTCAATTGGCGCTGCCAATTGTGAAGCCGGCGATCGCCGTTATCGGACTATTGGAGTTCATGGGGATGTGGAATAGCTTCCTCTGGCCGATGATTGTGCTTAATGATACGAAGCAGTATCCAATCGCGTCCGCGCTCAGCTTTTTAAATGGCCAATTTTCCTATAATTTTGGCTGGATTGCCGCCGGAACCGTCATTTCGGTTATACCGATTATCATCGTGTTCCTGTGCACCCAGAAATATTACATGGAAGGCGTATCCGGAGCAGTTAAAGGATAGGAGGACACTACTCACATGAGAAAAATTATATATATTCCGCTGGATGAACGTCCGTGCAATTACGAATTTCCGGCACTTCTTGCCGCGGGAACGGATTATCATGTCGTCCGTCCGGATTTGAGCATGATGGGGTTGAAGAAGCGCCCTGGAGACATCGAACAGCTATGGGCTTGGCTATTCGAGCAGGCGCGTGATGCAGACGGAGCGATTGTGGCCTTGGACACATTGCTATACGGAGGAATAATCCCCTCGCGGCTGCATGAGATGACGGAGGAACAATGCGGGGAGCAATTGGAGAAGCTCCGTCAATTGAAGCGGATTAACCCGGCTTTGCAGGTATTTGCTTATCAGCTCATTATGCGTTGCCCGCGCTATTCCAGCAGTGATGAAGAACCGGATTATTACGAGAATTGGGGCAGGGAGATTTTCCGGCGCGGATATATCCGCCACCGGTTGGAACTGGGCATCGCGACAGAAGAAGAGCAAGATGAATTGCAGCAGATTGAGGGCGTTTTGCCTGAATCCATGTGGCAGGACTATACGGAGCGCCGTGCTGTTAATTTAACAGCAAATAAGAGAGCAATCGAACTGGTGCAGGACGGGGCCGTCGATTTCATGATCATCCCACAGGATGACTCGGCTCCTTATGGTCTGACCGCGGTGGATCAGCAGCACGTTCGCGAGCATGTCAAGAAGTGTCAGCAGCAGCTGTCTGTCTATATGTATCCCGGGGCGGACGAAGTGGGGTGTACGCTACTTGCCCGCATGATCAATCATTTTGAGCGTCGCAAGCCACGGGTGCATGTTCATTTTGCCAGTGTGCAAGGGCCGTTAGTGATGCCTCTATATGAGGACCGCGTGCTATATGAATCGGTTAAATATCAGATTATGGCGGCCGGAGGACTAATGTCGCCTTCCCTGGCAGAAGCCGATATGGCCCTATGCATCAATTCGCCCGGCGAGAGCATGATGGAGTCGAATGATCAAGGGCAGTTTTATTTAGGGTATCAGGTATACCGGAATCTAATTGAACTGGTAGAGATGGCTGATGATATTGTTCATCGTCTCGGCAAGCCTTGTGTTATCGCCGATGTAGCCTATGCCAACGGAGCAGATCTTGAACTGCTGCAGCTGCTTCGCGATAAGAAGCTATTGTTCGAATTGGCCGGTTATGCAGGCTGGAATACAAGTGGCAACACGCTTGGAACTTGCATTGCTCAAGGCATGATCTATGCCGTGTATGGCAATACGCAGCAGCATCGCGATTTCCTGTCACTACGCTATGTCGAGGATGGGGGCTATTGTGCCTCCGTGCGTAGAGATGTAAGTGATCGGGTGCTGCCTGGTACGGGATACAATTATTTCTTGATCGACGGACAGCGGGGACAAATCGCTGAGCAGGTCAGAGCTGGATTAACTCGGTTCATCGAGCAGCATTTACATCATCCAGAGAATGATTATGAAATCGTGATCGACGATTGCTATATGCCTTGGAGTCGGATGTTTGAGGTCGGATTGAAGACCCATGTCCGTGATACGAAGCAAGGACAATAAAGTACGACGAGGATTCGAGCTTCGCTAATACTGCGAGGGTTTACAAATTTTGCGAATAACAGAAAAGGCGCATGAACAGCTCAGGTGGATGCTGGAAGCGCCGGAGAAGGAGTCAGCGAGAGATGGATAACGAGCGAATGACAGACGTCGCCGTCCTAGGCGGCGGGTTGGGCGGATGCATGGCCGCATTGGCTGCAGCCAAAATGGGCGTGCGTGTGATCATGACAGAGGAGACGGATTGGCTCGGCGGTCAGCTGACGAGTCAGGCGGTTCCGCCGGATGAACATCAGTGGATCGAGAAATTCGGCTGCACAGAGACGTATCGCGAGTTTCGAGACCGGGTGCGTGCTTACTATCGAGAGAACTATCCGATGTCAGAGGAAGCGAAGAATAATGAACTGCTTAATCCCGGCAATGGTTGGGTAAGCCGCTTATGCCATGAGCCGAAGGTAGCGCTGCGCGTAATCGAGGATATGTTGGCCCCGTATGTGAACAGCGGTCGTATCACGGTATTGTATCATTTCAGACCAACTGCAGCCTCAGTTAACGAGGATCAGATAGAGAGTGTAACCGTTACACATATAAGCTCAGGTGAAGAAGTTGTACTAAGGGGATCGTACTTCCTCGATGCTACGGAATGTGGAGACGTACTGCCGTTAGCGGGGGTTGAATATGTAATAGGCGCGGAGTCCAGGCATGAGACAGGGGAACCGCATGCGTTGGAAGAGGCAAATCCGCTCGATATGCAGTCGATCACCCATGTGTTTGCCCTCGATTATGTAGAGGGTGGCGATTTCACGATTGAGCAGCCTGAGCAATATGATTTCTGGCGCAAGTTCGTACCGAAGCATACGAATATTCCGCTGTTAAGCTGGTATGCGAACGATACGGATGACGCGGAGAAAATGAAGAAGTTCGCCCTATTTCCAGGTGAAGGCAAGGACGCTTCTGGGCGGGAGCTTCTGTCGCTGTGGACGTATCGTCGCGTCATAGACCCGGCTTTATTCGAGCCTGGGCTATATGAAAGCGACATCACCTTGATCAATTGGCCGCAGAACGATTATTTTCTGGGTTCAATTATTGACGTTCCTGAAGCAGAACGGGACGAACATCTGGCGAATGCTAGACAGTTAAGCCTCTCACTGATCTACTGGCTCCAGACCGAGACGCCTCGTCCGGACGGAGGGCGAGGGTATCCTGGCATCCGGCTGCGTACGGATGTACTGGGTACAGAGGACGGACTGGCGAAGTACCCGTATATTCGTGAGTCGCGCCGGATTAAAGCGATGTATACCATCACGGAGCAGGATGTTAGTAAGGAAATCCGCGGGGAACAAGGGATTCGCCGTTACGACGATAGCGTCGGTGTCGGCAGCTATCATCTAGATGTTCACCTGACGACCGTCACGAACCGAACGTTCTATATTCCGAACTATCCGTACGAGATTCCGCTTGGTGCGTTACTGCCGATCCGGGTCAAGAATTTGCTGCCCGCTTGTAAAAATATCGGCACCACTCAAATCACGAACGGATGCTACCGCCTCCACCCGACAGAATGGAATATTGGGGAATCGGTCGGTTATTTAGCAGCCTATGCGCTACAGAATCAAGTGACGCCGCATGAGGTACACGCCAATTCGGAGCATCTTCAGGCCTATCAAGCGCTGATTCAAAGGCAAGGGGTCCAAATCCACTGGCCGGACGATCTGGTTCTATAACAACGATAGAGTAGAAAAACTCAGCAGACAGCCACTCTATTGATAATAAGGGGTGGCTGTTTACTGATTCTAAGGAAATGAAAGAGTACGTATTATGAGCTACATATTACTCAATGAACAGTTTATTTACGGAGGTGTGCGCTATGGTAGATTCAATTATTCAAACTTTAAAAGGCGGACTTATTGTTTCCTGTCAAGCTCTTGCGGAAGAACCATTCTACGGAAGTGATTATATGGCCCGCTTTGCTCTAGCGGCTGATATGGGCAAGGCGGTAGGGATCAGGGCGAATACGCCTCAAGATATTAGAGCGATAAAAAAGGTGACGAATTTGCCGGTTATCGGATTATGGAAGAAGGAGTATACCGGTTCAGACGTTTACATAACTCCTACCTTAACAGAGGTTGAAGGTATAATCGCTGCTGGAGCCGATATTGTCGCTACGGATGCTACATTACGCAATAGGCCGGGCAATGTTTGTCTTGCGGATTTGGTTAAAGAAATAAGGAAGAAGCACCAAGTACTATTAATGGCAGATGTATCTTCTGTAGCAGAAGGAGTAGAGGCGGAGAGATTGGGTTTTGATCTTATTTCTACTACGTTATCTGGTTATACAGCCTACAGCCCCCAGAGCGAGGAACCAGATATTCAATTAGTTGCTGATTTAAGTCAAATGGTTAGCGTTCCCGTATTAGCTGAGGGGAGAATTCAAAGTCCTGAACAGACTGTTGAGTGTCTTCGGGCCGGAGCTTACGCAGTGGTAATTGGCGGAGCCATTACCAGGCCGCAATTGATTACTAAAAAATATACGGATGCTATACTTCAATATCATAATGTTCCTGAAATGTAGTCTTTATTATTTTTGTTGCAGCAGCCTTTAAACGAGGAGGTTCTATGGATGGGGCATACTGGGGAAGTAGCTATAGGTCTGGATATCGGTGGAACAAATATGAAGTCGGGGATTGTAAATGCGGAGGGAGTGGTCATTCATCATTTGAATTGTCCGACGAAGGCAAATGAAGGTGGGGAGGCACTGTTACATCGAATTGCCGAAATTACGAAGGAATTAGAAAGGTATTCAAGCAGTCAAGGATGGAAGGTAAAAGGTGTCGGCATAGGGACTGCCGGTCAAGTGAATAGTCGGACAGGCGTTGTAATGGGGGCCACAGCTAATTTGCCGGGATGGGCCGGAATGGAGCTTGGGAATCGGCTGCATTCCATGACAGGTTTGTCTGTATTGATTGATAACGATGCGAATGCGATGGCATTCGGCGAAGCGTGGGTAGGGTCTGGCAGACAATGGAACGATTTCATCTGTGTTACCTTGGGAACGGGAGTAGGCGGTTGCCTGATCATTAATCATAGGCCGTATCAAGGACGGGATGGGTTTGCGGGAGAAATAGGCCATCATGTTATTGAGTACAGTGGTTATCCATGCAATTGCGGAAGAATAGGCTGTTGGGAACAGTATGCTTCTGTTACAGGATTGATGAGAATGGTAGAAGAAGCTGGGGCAGAGCTAGAAGGGATTAGTACCGCGGAAAGTATATTCGCATTTGCGCAGGAAGGAAACCAAGCATCTATTCACGTGCTGAGCAGATATACTCAGTATATTGCTGCTGGTCTGGCTAATATGGTCCATACATGTAATCCAGAGGGGATTGTCATTGGAGGGGCCATTACTCGGCAAGGCGATTTTTTACTTAATCCGGTTCGTGAAAGTCTGTCGCGCCAGCTGCTTCCTGTTTATAGAGAGAGGGTTCGGGAAATTGAGGTAGTCTCGGCTTCTTTAGGAGATAATGGAGGTGTAGTAGGGGCTGTAGCGGGTTATTTTATTTAAAATTATAGTTACATTATAATGTAACTTATTATAGCATACTAATTTGCCTTTTGAAGGAATTTGTGTATATCCTAGATAGTAGGTTAGTCTACAGGTTCATTATTTGTTAGGCAACCTGAAAGGAGAATGGATTTGTCTAACGAGCAGGGAATGGGAAAGACGTTGTTATCCATAAGAAGTCATTTTAATGGATTAACCAAAACAGAACAAAAAGTTGCAAATTTTATTCTGGAAAACGCTCAGGATATCATTTATCACTCGGTGACTGAACTTGCAGAGAGAGCGGACGTCGGTGAGACGACGGTGATTCGTCTCTGCCGGAAACTGAAATTCCAGGGTTTTCAGGATTTCAAATTATCTCTGGCACAAGATATGGTTAAGCCTTCCGATCGCTTATATAATGAAGTTACTGAAGAGGATGATGCAGCGACTTTAAACCGCAAGGTTATATCTATGCATATTGAGACGCTGGAACAAACTTCGGAACTTATTAGTTCAGATCAGTTGGAGAAGACCATTGATCTACTGACTGCAGCTAATCATATTCACTTTTTTGGTGTCGGATCTTCAGGATTGACGGCGTTACAGGCCGCGCATAGCTTCACCAGGATTGGCAAGCAGAGCTTCGCTAAGACAGATACGCACTTTCAGGCCATGACAGCTGCATTAATGCATCCAGGAGATGTAGCTGTTGGGATATCCATTTCGGGAAGCACCAAAGATACACTAGAGAACTTAAGCTTAGCCAAGAAAGCGGGCGCCAAAATAGTTGTTATGACCAGTAATGCGCGTTCCCCTATAACCAAACTGGCAGATATCGAACTGTTAATGGTTGCTAGAGAAAATCCATTACAAGGCAGCTCACTTGCTGCAAAGATATCCCAGCTAGCTGTTATTGATATTTTGAATGTCGGGGTTTCTTTGAAAATAAAGGATGAAGCTCTGAAATACCGCGAGATAACGGCAAAATCAATCTCTGAGAAACTGTATTAATGATTACATCATTAATTTCAATTATATTAGTTGATAAAATGAGAAAGCTCTCCATCGTATGGTGAGCTTTTTGTCATTTTATAGCCAGATACTCACAAAAAAGGGGTGCTGACATGCTAAAAAGATTTGTTTGGAAGAAAAATGATATTCATTCCATACAATTAAAAGAAAATGTATACATCATTGCTCAATTATTAGAGAGTCCATACGTTGCATTTTTTCATATAACGAGTGAAAGTAATCATTTTGATGAGAAGCCGCTTGACCTAAATAACTATAAACCTTTCGGCGTATGTATGGTTTTAAAGGGGTTTTTCAAGCAGTGTTCCGTAGGGAAACTAAAAAATGTACAACCTAATTTGAATATCCCTATACCAGAGATTTTTATTAGTAGTGACAGGGGACAGTGGGGAAATCGGTCTGAATTTAGTGATGATGAACTCATATACAATTTGGTGAAAATCGATCCCGCAGTCGGTGATAAGGGGCTTATGGGGAATGAAATTATCCAATACAATATTGATAGAAATGACCCGAACATGTTAACCAACTACGAAATTGTTGGGTATAACACTGGTTACGAATTTGTACGTCGCTTAATTCTATCGATTGAGAATGGACGATGGATCGATCCATTAAAAGAGCAGCGATTGCTTGGTATCGATAACTATCCGTTACAAACAGTGGAAGAGATGTGGCAAGCCGGAGTTCCTAAATATGGAGTAGAAGATAAAGATGAGAATCGACAAAATGAGAATGAAGCAGCCCAAATCAATTATTTAATGGAGATGTATAATGACCCGTTCTACCCAGAATTTTTAGTGGATAAAGTAAAGGAATGCATTTTGCGGGTTGTTCAATTTATAGAAGAAGGGAATCGTGATGTAAATAAGATTCAACGAAAACTTGATGAAATGACAATAGCCATTAATGATTTGGCAGATGAGTTTGGGCAAAATAATAGTGAAATAGAGACGGTTGCAAGGGAATCAATTGCTGCTACAGTAAAATCGGTTTTACAATATTATAAGATCGATCTTGATATTGAGGATGCCCTTAGAGAAAGAGATTGGTAGTAGATAATTGCACACAAAGACAATAAGGGGGTTATCCAGAAAGTCATTGAAAACTGACTTCTGGACAGTCCCTTTTTGGTAGGATTTAACTCGATACATGTCGAAGTATGGTGAGAAGCAGCGCTGCAGTACAATGAATCTGGCCAAGAGATCGAGAGAATCTTATCATTAAAGGAGTAAGTATGAAAATAAATAGAGAACCCATTTTACCAATTAGACAAATAGGGGAAGACAATTGGATAGAAAACCTGACATCCTTTCTTGAGGATCATGATGTAGAAGTGATTACATTAGAAACTGAAAATTTTCAAAAGACAGAGCAATATCTAGATTGGATAATTCCCTCACAAACGAAAGATTATTTCTTACATTTCGGTGGTATAGAAAGCTCTGATTTCATGTACAACCTTAAGAAAATGGATGAGTGGGAAGCATTGTCAAATTCTATATGGGAGTTTGTATCATTACATTTTCAACAAGAAGAAACAGATAAATATATTGTTTTTTACTGAAAGTCCTAGTAATGATCCTATTTGCTTTAAAAGGGATACTGGGGAAATCTATTTATTTCTCATGATCCGATTAAAGGGCTAAAGTATATAAAGATTTCAATGACTA
>NZ_JMDX01000123.1:0-17781 GCF_000935845.1 Paenibacillus sp. E194 | reverse complement strand
ATTCCTTTGTCCATGACCATCGTCATTCCCGCGGTACGCGGCTTCGCAGTGCGTATTCCGCTTGGATCAATTAATCGACTCGGCCAACAGCCAACTTGGTTGTCAGTGAAGCTCATGGTTTACAATCTCCCTCATCTCATGAAGATAGTCAAACTATGAAGTCAATATATGCATACCTCACCTGACAGGTGCCTAGTTGCCTGTATGAGCAGCGTCTATCTGCCAGATTCTCGCGATCTACTGCTCTAAACAAGTCTTGTCCTGCATACAATGTGTCAATATGCGTATGGTACAGGCTGCGTCACTTGGATCGCTTGATGTTTCCGATTCATGATTGTGTACAGGAGGGGAGAACGGTGACGATTGATAAGTTCGTCGCGAGTATGGCGGGACTGCGCATTCTGTCTGGATCTCTGGAGATTGCTGTAGCCCTCATTATGTTGAAAGTAAATGATACCGAGAAGGCGCTTGCCGTCAATTCATTGCTCGCTCTTGTAGGGCCGCTCGTGCTTATTACAACGACCACAATTGGGCTGATCGGCATAGCAGACAAGTTGAATTGGACGAAGATTGCCTGGATTGTTGCTGGTGTTACGTGCTTGCTTATCGGCATTTTGAAGAAGTAGTGGACGGGGGTATAGGGATCAATCGGTACTAGTCCCATCGAGGTGCATATTTGCCGGACAAGGGTCATACATATGGGATACACAAGGTAGCACCTTATTTCCCTTAAAATAATGAGGATGACCCAAGGAGGATGGGAGAGATGAATGTATACAGCTGGTCAGCGGTGCTGCCTCCCGCGCTTCGTTCTATCTTGCTGAGCTTGCCTGAACGCATCTTAGGTGAATTGGAAGAAGTGAGAATCCGACAAGAGCGCCCGCTAGAAGTCAGTGCAGCGGGGGAATTTTATTTTGTGACTAGGGAAGGCACATTGACTGATAAGCCTGATACAGCCTATCGTCCCAACCGCGAAGATAGCCTTCAGTTGCTTGACTATGTAACGAATCATTCTCTGTATACGATGGAGGAAGAGCTTCGGCGTGGGTTCATTACGGTAGCTGGTGGACATCGAATTGGACTAGCGGGTCGGACTGTGCTGACGCAAGGAAGGGTTAGTCATCTTCGGGATATAACGGGCTTCAACTTGCGTATTGCCCGAGAAGTAATGGGCATAGCCGACGACATTATTCCACAACTGCTTGATTTCAAGCATCGGACAATCCATAGCACACTTGTCGTATCCCCTCCACAGCATGGGAAGACAACCCTGCTGCGAGATATGGCTCGGGCTATCTCCTCTGGCTGCTGGAATCATCCACAGGCGCTCTGGAAGGCGCTTAAGGTAGGCATAGTAGATGAGCGTTCTGAAATTGCCGGTTGTACGAAGGGAGTGCCTAGTTACCATCTAGGCTATCGAACAGATGTCATAGATGGGTGCCCGAAGGCGGAAGGATTAATGATGTTTATTCGTTCTATGTCTCCTGATGTGCTCGTTGTGGATGAATTCGGCAGAGAAGAAGATTACGAGGCGATGCGAGAGGCCATACATGCTGGCGTAAGGATGATTGCGTCTGTTCATGGATCGGACGCAGAGGATGTGATTCGACGTCCTGGAATGGCATCCTTGCTTGATGGAGGGGGATTTACTCGGGTTGTTACGCTGCGGAGGACAGCTAGACAGTGGCAGCGGAAGGTGTACGACGGCAAGCTGCGAGCGCTTCAGCCCAGCATCGTAACGAATGTGCAGGGAGGAGGTGGGTACCACGTATAAATTGCTAGGAGCAGCAATTCTCGTTGCGGCAGCAGCGGGGATAGGTTGGGTTCAAGCGGCTGCATATGCGGCTAGACCAAAGCAGCTTCGGCTGCTGCACCATGCACTGGCTCGATTGGAAACCGCAATAATATACGGGCACACCCCGCTATCGGCAGCATTTCACGATATTGCACAGCAAATGCCCCCTGTACTGCGCGATATATTCCTCAGCGCATCACAAGCAATGGAACATTCCGCAGCACAATCATTTACGGCAAGGGAAGCTTGGGAGCAAGCATGGGAACGATATGGCAGCAATACCTCGCTAACGAAGGAAGACCTCCGAATTATTAAGGAACTTGGGTTTACGCTTGGAATTAGTGATCGAGAGGATCAGAGCAAGCATATCAAGCTTGCGATTAAGCAGCTGGAGCAAGAGGAGTGGAGCGCTCGGGAAGATCATAGCCGCTATGGCAAAATGACTCGCAGTCTAGGTGTGCTAGCTGGTTTGCTCGTTGTAATTTTGATGTATTGAGGTGCCAGAAGATGAATGTAGATGTCAGCGCCATTTTTCAAATTGCCGGAATCGGTATTATCATCGCGATGATTCACACCGTGCTGAAGCAAATGGGAAAGGAAGATATGGCTCATTGGGTGACGGTCATCGGCTTTGTTGTGGTCTTGTTCATGGTCGTTCGCTTGCTGGATCACTTATTCCAAGAGATTAAAACCATCTTCTTATTTCAATAAAATTACGGTAGGTATACAGGTCAGGTGATTTCATGGAAATCATTCAAGTTGTAGGACTCGGGCTTCTGGCGACCATTCTAGTATTGGTTGTCAAAGAGCAGAAGCCGATGTTCGCGTTTATCATTTCAACCTTTGCTGGAATCGCCATTTTTCTGTTCTTGATTGGGAAGATCGAAGTTGTCATTCAAGTGCTGGAGGACTTGGCCGATCGCTCGGGAATTCAGCCCATTTATTTGAAGACGATATTGAAAATGATTGGCATCGCCTATATTGCAGAGTTCGGCGCTCAGATTGTTCGGGATGCAGGACAGGAAGGGATCGCATCTAAGATAGAGCTTGCTGGGAAGGTGCTGATCATGGTACTGGCTATCCCGATCATAAGCGTCATTATCGAGACAGTAATGAAGCTTCTTCCTGCTTAACGTGAGGTAAGGTGGAGTACGAATGAACCGAATTCAATTGCAAGAACGGCATTGGAACATGATCTATAGGAAGCGGGTATGGCTCCTGTTGCTGCTGTGCGTGTTGTTCGCCAGCGTGGGTACGGCATTCGCTGCTCCTGCGATAGAAGACAAGCAGGTGATACAGCCGCAGCAGCTCCAAGAAGAAGTGCCCGCCAGACCCGCCGCGACAGAAGCATGGATCGAGCAGCAGACGAAGCGATTACAGACGGGCGAGGTGGAGCGATACTGGAATGATCTGCTCGTCAAGTATGGGGGGTACTTTCCTAGAGATGCCATGCCAGATTTTGTTGATCTGCTGCTTCCTGGCGGTGAGAAGCTGACAGTCAGCAATGTGTTCAAGGCTATCGGGAAATTTATGCTGCAAGAAGTGTTTATGAATGGCAAGTTAATTGTCACGATTGTCATACTCGTCGTATTCAGCATGGTGCTGGAAACGCTGCAGACCGCCTTCGAGCGCAACACAGTCAGTAAAATTGCCTACACGATTTCTTATATGGTCATCATTATTCTGGCTATTAACAGCTTCCAGATCGCAATCGGCTTCGCCAAGGAAGCAATATCAAGCATGATTAACTTTATGATGGCGATGGTGCCCTTGCTTCTAACCCTGCTGGCTTCAATGGGGAATGTTGTGACCGTTACAGTCATGCATCCGCTCATCATCTTTATGGTTCATTTGGTCGGAACACTGATCTATGTCGGTGTATTTCCGCTTCTGTTCTTCTCAGCAATTCTGCATATTGTCAGTTCCATATCTGACAAATACAAGGTGACTCAACTGGCGAACTTGATGCGGAGCATCAGTGTGGGATTGCTAGGTGTGCTGCTAACGATCTTTCTGGGCGTTATCTCCGTGCAAGGAGCTACGAGCTCAGTCACTGATGGGGTATCTATTCGAACAGCCAAGTATATAACCGGCAATTTCGTTCCTGTAATTGGACGTGCATTTTCAGATGCAACGGATACCGTCATTTCCGCATCGCTGCTCGTAAAAAATGCGGTTGGGTTGTCAGGTGTCATTATTTTGCTGTTTTTATGTGCCTTCCCGGCAATCAAAATATTGACGCTTGCGTTAATCTATAATGCCTCGGCAGCCATTATGCAGCCGTTAGGAGATTCACCTGTGCTTGGGTGCCTGAAGACGATCGGCAAGAGCATGATCTATGTGTTTGCGGCTCTAGCTGCGGTCGGTCTCATGTTCTTTCTAGCAATTACGATTCTCATTACGGCAGGCAATGTGACGGTTATGATGCGCTAGGCCGCGCGGATGAAATGGAGTGAACGAAATGAGCTGGTTAAGTCAATGGATGAAAGAGATCATCATGATAGTTCTACTGGCAACGTTCATTGATCTGCTTCTGCCCAATCGCTCGATGCAGCGCTACGTCAAGCTGATGCTTAGCTTAATTATTTTACTAACCTTATTATCACCTGTCCTTAAGTTGTTCGATGCAAGACTAGCAGATCAATTAGCAGGCGAATGGAACTCTACGTTGTCATCCACGTTAACTGCAGAGCGAAATCAGTCAACGAGTGTAACCGAAATCCGAAGACAAGGAGAGTTGCTAGCCCGTGAGCAGGAAGGCAGTGCGCTGCGGCTTGCAGAGGCGGAAATCGGCAATCAGATGAAAGAACAGCTTGCGCTTGCGTTTCGTCACAGTGTTCAAAATGCCAGCGATATGAAGAGGAACATCTCGGAGGAACCGGTACAAGTGGAGCAGTTGCAAGTCAAGCTTACCCGCAATGCGAAGGGGGAACCAATCATTGAACGGATAGAGCTTGCTCTTTCTACCGGACAGGCTGCTGTGAGCGAAACCGATTCTATAGATTTCGTTAAGACTGACGGCACAGTGGAGGCTGTGAAGCCGGTTCATCAAGTACAGATTCAATCAGACTTGATTGGACAAGAGGGCCAGGAGACGGGGCAGTCTCAGCAATCGAAGGATATCCCAGCATCAGGATACTCTGAACAGCTGGGGGAAGAGGCCGAACAGTATCGCAGCAAGATTGCGAATCAAGCGATACGCTCACTGATGACCTCTTGGATTGTGAATGCGGAGCAAATCAAGGTGGAGTGGAAACGAGTTGAACCAAAGCTGTAGGACAGCCATCCTTAGGTCATGCGCTCATGCAGGTGGAAATCATGAGAAAACAAGCATATTTTTTATACGGGAGCATATAGGTGAAATAGGACAAGTAAGCCAAGTCCATTCGATAACGAAGGAGTCGATCATGTTGGCGAAATGGTTGCAGCAGATTGAAACGTGGATCGGAAAAGGCAGCAACGGTTCCAAGCGCGTCCGTTCGTTCCGCTGGCTGCTCCTGCTCGGTCTTGTCGGCGCAGCGCTCATATTGTTCGGCTCGTTCCAGCCTCAAGGAAGCGGCGGAGGGTGGTTCGGGGGCAGAGGTAGCGCAGACAAAGAGCCTCCGACTGTCGGGGCCTTTGACTCGATGGAAACCAAGAATTCATCTGATAAGACTTCATCGAATGTATTCGAGTCCATTGAGCAGTCATTTGAAGCACGCGTCAAAGGCATTCTGGAGGGAATTGTCGGCGTCGGACAAGTTGATGTGCTTGTCACTATCGACTCCACAGAGGAACTGATTGTTCAGCGCAACTTCAAGGACAATCAGCAGCAGACCGAAGAGACAGATTCGAACGGCGGCAAGCGGCACACTACCCAATATACGCGCGATGGTCAAATCGTGACGCTGGAATCCTCGGGCAATCAAGCTCCAATTGTGACGAAGCGCATTAAGCCGAAGGTGCGGGGAGTCATAGTCGTTGCGAAAGGGGCAGAGAATGCGACGGTGAAGAAGATGGTCGTCGATGCTGTCGAGAAAGGCTTGAATGTACCGGCTTATCGGATATCGGTCGTTCCACGCAAAATTGCTCAATAAGTAAAAGTGTGAATGAGAACTGAATGAACATTAGGAGGTAATGAAGAATGAATACGAAAAGACAGACGATATGGTTAGTGTCTATGCTGAGCTTGATGGTCGTATTGTCCGCGTACTATTTGTTTACGGAAGACACATCAGCTCCAGCGAAGCAAACAGTAGACAATGTACGTTCAGAACAGACGTTGAAAGGCGATGCAACAGAAGTTGGGCAATTGCCGGAAATCAAAGTAACTGAGGTATCTACAGGGCATGGTGCTGATCCAAGCGGCAATGGCAAGGACGCTGCATCCCAAGCTAAGGAGAACAGCGGCCAGAGTGACGGAACTAATCCTTCTGCAACTAGCGCTGGCAAGGATGGGGAAGCCAAGGATGCTGGAAATGAGACTAGCGCCGCTACGAAGGAAGACCAGGAGAAGGCGATGCTGGACAAGGTTGAAGCAGAAGGTGTAATGAAGCGCAGCTCTATTGAAGAACTGCAAATGCAGCGTGCAGAGAAGTATCAGCAAGAGATGGAGAAACTCATGAGTGACCTGAACTCAACCAGCAGTGAGAAGACTGCAGCGATCCACGACGAAATGGGCAAACTGGAAGAGCACGAGACAAAATTAGCAAACCTGGAAACGGAGTTGCAGAAGCAATATCAGAGTGCAGTCATCACACAGGATAATGATAAATATCAAGTGCTTGTGCAGAGCAGTAAGCTGGAAGCCAAGGATGCTGTTGAAATTGTAGATAAAGTTATGAAGGACTTAAATGTGACTCAAGATAAGATTGTTGTAGAATATGTCAGTGAATAGCGAATGTACTCGAATCTAGCCCAGTTGCAAACTGGGCTCTTTCCATTTGGAACGATTATGTTATAATACTAACGTCTGTAGTTTGTCCTTTTTTGAGGTTGTTCAAAAAGACTGCTTACTTTTGAGAAAGCAACGGAAGGTCTCTCAGCATGGAATCTAGCATCAATCACAAGGGTTGTCGCATCGAATATGTCATTTCTTCTGCGGCAACACGGCACTCTGCTATGCATGCAGCTTAACAGCTACTTGTGCGCACTGCTGAACAGATTCGGTATTATATTCTGCATAGATAGCATGCGCTGAGCGTCCTTGCGGATCTCTGTTGCGGATTACCGCTCCCTTTTTGGACATGTATTTGCAGTATGAAACTACCTTGCTATAAGAGACTTATCAATTGTCACGAGGAGTGAAACATGTTGTTCAAGATTGGCGAAATCAAAGAACTGATCAAGCTGTTGGACCAAACTTCCGTGCAGGAATTGGAAATCGAGAACGAAGGTTATCGTCTTTCCATTCGCAAGCCCGGCAAGACTGAAGTCATTAGTGTTCAGCCAGCTCCTGCACAGCCTACATATACCCCGGTTCCAACTGTACCTGCACAGCCAGCAGCTGCAGTTGAGACAGCTCCTGCACAGCCAGCAGTAGATGTTGTTGCCGACACGAAGGAGCAGGCGGGATTGCATAAGATTGTGTCTCCGATGGTAGGTACATTCTATCGTGCTTCTTCACCAGACACGCCTCCATTCGTGAATACGGGAGATAAAATTAACGAGAAATCGGTCGTATGTATTTTGGAAGCGATGAAGCTGATGAATGAACTCTTAGCTGAAGTCAAAGGCGAAATTGTTGAGATTCTTGTAGAAAATGGCCAGTTGGTTGAATTCGGCCAGCCTTTATTCTTGGTGAAGCTGGATTAGTGGATGGTGTCATCCCGAACAGATGTAAAGCCAAGGAGGATTAAAACATTGAAATTTCAGAAGATTCTAATTGCTAACCGTGGTGAAATCGCTGTTCGTATCATTCGTGCTTGCCGTGAACTTGGAATTGCAACGGTTGCAGTTTACTCGGAAGCCGATCGTGATTCACTTCATGTACGTCTTGCAGATGAAGCGTACTGTATTGGGCCTACATCTTCCAAAGACAGTTACTTGAACTTTACGAATATAATGAGTGTTGCTACATTGACAGAATGTGATGCAGTACATCCTGGCTATGGTTTTTTGGCGGAGAATGCTGACTTTGCTGATATTTGCGAGTCATGCGGCATTACATTCATTGGTCCTTCTTCCGATGCGATTGAACGTATGGGAGACAAGGCTGTAGCGAAGCAAACGATGAGGGATGCAGGAGTTCCTGTCATTCCTGGTTCTGACGGTCTCGTTGAGAATATCGAAGAAGCTCTTATGATCGCACGCGACATCGGTTATCCTGTCATCATTAAGGCAACTGCCGGCGGCGGTGGCAAAGGGATCCGAATTGCGGATGATGAAGAGATGCTGGTTAAGCAAATTACGACAGCACAACAGGAAGCGGAGAGAGCCTTCGGTAATGCTGGCGTTTATTTGGAGAAGTATTTAACGGGCATGAAGCATGTTGAAATCCAAATTATCGCAGACAAGCATGGTAATGCAGCTTATCTAGGCGAACGTGACTGCTCCGTGCAGCGCAGACGTCAGAAGCTGGTTGAGGAAGCTCCATGTCCAGTACTGACGCCAGATATTCGTATGAAGATGGGCGAGGCAGCTGTACGTGCTGCACTCGCTGTTGACTACTCGGGTGCAGGTACTTTGGAGTTTCTGTTCGGTCCAGACGGCAATTTCTACTTCATGGAGATGAATACCCGTATTCAGGTTGAACATCCTGTTACCGAGATGATAACTGGAATTGATCTTATCCAAGAGATGATCCATGTAGCAGAAGGCAATCCATTATCGTTCCGTCAAGAGGATGTTCAGCTTAATGGATGGGCGATTGAGTGCCGTGTTAACGCAGAAGACCCAGATCGCAACTTTATGCCTTCCGCAGGGCAAATTCAATTCTATTTGCCTCCAGGAGGAGCGGGTGTACGTGTGGATAGCGCAGCATATCCAGGTTGTGTTATTTCTCCGCACTATGATTCGATGATTGCGAAGCTGATTGTGTGGGCTCCTACTCGCGAACAAGCGATTGAACGTATGAAGCGTGCACTTGCGGAGTTCGCGATAGAAGGTATTCATACAACAATTCCGTTCCATCAACGGTTGCTGCGGCATCCGAAGTTCGAGCAAGGGGATTTCGATATTAAGTTCCTGGAAGAGCATGAAGTCTAGAACGTCATCATGAGTGATTTGTCATAAAAATAGACAAATGCTATAGTTATGATTATGACGGACAAGAACTGCCTCTTTTCAAAAAATAATGAGGAGTGTGTAACGGATGAATCAGACGATTATTCCGGAATTTGAGCGTACTGATCTTGGCAATATTCAGATTGCTCCTGATGTGATTGCAGTGATCGCTGGTCTAGCTACGATAGAAGTAGAAGGTGTAGCGGGTATGAGCGGTGGATTTGCAGGCGGTATTGCTGAATTACTTGGCCGTAAGAACTTGTCCAAAGGCGTTAAGGTTGAAGTTGGACAACGTGAAGCTGCAGTAGATGTGAACATCATCGTAGAATATGGTCGCCGCATTCCTGTGATTGCTGATGAGATTCAGCAGAACGTAAAGCGCTCCATTGAAATGATGACAGGACTTCATGTTATTGAAGTGAACGTGCATGTGCATGACGTGCATTTTAAGTCGCAAGAGAAACCGGAAGAAACGGAAGTATCTACGCGAGTGAAATAATGATGGCAGTAAACCCCCTCCTGGTGGCAGGGGGTTTACTGCCATTCCATGAGGAGGATCGTCAAGCGTGAGCAGAATTGTAGACAGACTGTTGTTGTTTGTGTATAGTTTGGTCATTGGTTCGTTATCGGTAGCAGCCATATTAGCTGCATTAGGCTTCATTCCCGAACGGCTTGATCCAACTCAGCCTCTATGGCTGCAAACAACAGTAATAGCGGTTGCGGCCGTTATTTTATTGCTTAGCGTCCGCTTCGTTTACGTTTCTATCCGTCGTGAGCGGAAGTCAATGTCATCGATTGATCAACGCACCGATATTGGTGATATTAAGATATCGATAGAAACGATCGAGAACGTGGCGTTGAAGGCAGCGTCGCGCGTCCGTGGTGTTAAGGACTTAAAGGCACGAATCCGCACCAATGAATCAGGGCTCGATATCACGATTCGCACCGTTGTGGACGGGGAGACGGCGATACCAAGCATGACGGAGGATGTTCAACGCCAGGTTCGCGATTATGTGCAGGAAATTACCGGAATACCGGTTTCTTACGTTTCGGTATACGTTGCAAATATTGTGCAGACGCAAACCTTTAAAGCGCGCGTTGAATAGGTGGTGAGCTGTCCGATGTGGAAGGAAATATGGGAGAGTCACGGCGGACGTCTACTCGGCGTCACGGCGGGCATTTTTTTTGGCATCTTGTATCTAATTGTTGGTTTTTGGGATATGCTATTTTTTGCACTTCTTGTATTCATCGGATTTGCAATCGGCAGACAGCGGGATCTAAAATTAGGCCCCCTGTTCCCGTTTCAGCGAATTGGAATGTGGATGTCTGAACGTTGGAGAAGGTTGAAGTAGTCCTATGGACGCTCCGAACGACTGCTTGACCGCCGGTTCTGGCCGACGGAAAGGAATCGGGGAGCTTCATAGGATTTTTTTCACAAATAAATCGTAAGTAGATGCATCGAAGTGCTTAAAATCGTAGTTACGTTGGCAATTGCCTTGATGAACAGTAGAGTGCATGCGCTAGTGAATTGAAGGAATACGAATTCGACATGTCGGATGCTTTACATGCAGGAGGATAAATCATGAAAAGACGCATCGCCAGAGAAATGGCTATTCAAAGTTTGTACCAGCTTGAAATGACAGAGGTAACGCCACATCAGGCCGTTGCTATGATTGTGCAAGAATCTGCACAAGACAATGAAATAGGTGTTAAGCATGAGCATGCGGAAGCCATGCATGCGCATGTATTGGAATGGGTACGAGCTACATGGGAGCATCACGTCGAGATCGACGAGCTTCTGGCACGTTATTTGAAAGGGTGGCACGTAGAGCGTTTGTCCAGAGTGGATAGACAGATCCTTCGTCTGGCTACGTACGAAATGAAATATCGCGATGATGTCCCCCCTAAAGTAGCGATCAATGAGGCCATCAATTTGGCGAAGCACTTTGGTACGGACGAGTCCGGGAAATTCGTCAATGGAGTTCTAGGGCAGATGATGCGTGAAATGGACGCAGCTTCCACTGCGGAAGTTGCAAAGGAAGAAACAACAGAAGAATAGAAGCAAGTTCAGCTTGGATGACAATGTCGAGTATTCGGATGGAGGCGCAGAGAATGATAACAGCAACTTTATTGGATGGTAAGGCATTATCCCGTACAATTCGTGAGGAGATTACAGCGGAGACCGCTGGGTTGAAGGACAAGGGTATACAGCCAGGGCTGGCTGTCGTCCTCGTTGGTGAGGACGCTGCTTCGCAAGTATATGTGAACAGCAAGCATAAGACATGCTTGGAGCTGGGCTTCAATTCGGAGGTACATCGTCTTCCGGCCAATACGTCTCAGGAAGAGCTGCTGGCTCTTGTTCATCGCTTGAATGAAGAACCTTCCATTCACGGAATTCTTGTTCAGCTTCCGTTGCCGAAGCATATTGATGAGAAGGCTGTCATCGATGCAATTGCCGTTGAGAAGGATGTGGATGGATTCCATCCTGTAAGTGTCGGTAATATGGTCATCGGAGATGACTCCTTATTGCCTTGTACGCCAGCAGGCATTATGGAAATGCTGAAACGCAACCAGATTGACGTTGCTGGCAAGCACGCTGTTGTCATTGGCAGAAGCAACATTGTAGGCAAACCGATATCTCTCCTTCTTCAACGTGAGAATGCAACGGTTACGATGTGCCATTCTCGGACTGTCAATATGAAGGAGATTACGAAACAGGCAGACATTTTGGTTGTTGCTATTGGTCGGGCTAACTTCGTGGATCGTTCTTATATTAAGCCAGGTGCAGTCATTATTGATGTGGGCATGAACCGCCTTGAGAACGGTAAGCTGGCTGGAGATGTTAACTTTGAGGATGTGAAGGAAATTTGCGGCCCGATTACACCTGTACCAGGCGGTGTAGGACCAATGACAATTACGATGCTCATGTTCAATACACTCAAGGCCGCCAAACGAATACATCACATTGCGCACAACGAATAGTTGTGCGCTGTCTGTCATTGGGAACGAAAGGGGGCAGACAATGTGTCCGACGATGCACGAATATTATCAATTAAAGAAGTAAACCGCTACATCCGCATGAAGATGGAGGGCGATACGAGGCTTCAGGATGTATGGCTTCGTGGAGAGATATCGAACTTCACACATCATTCAAGCGGGCATATGTATTTCACATTAAAAGATTCTGATAGCCGTATACGTACGATTATGTTTGCTTCACACAATCAGAAGCTGGCTTTTCGTCCGAAGGAAGGAACGAAGGTCATTGCTCGCGGCAATATTACGGTGTATGAACGGGATGGTCAATACCAGTTCTATGCGCTGCATATGCAGCCTGATGGAATTGGAAGTCTGTTTATGGCCTTTGAACAGTTGAAGGAGCGATTGAACGCGGAGGGATTGTTCGGGCAGGAACGCAAGCGAAGTATCCCGCGATATCCTGCTGCAATCGGCGTCATTACTTCGCCTACAGGTGCTGCTGTACGGGATATCCTCATTACGCTGCGCCGCCGCCAACCCGGTGTTGCAGTATTGCTCTACCCCGTATTGGTGCAAGGAACGCAGGCAGCTGGATCGATTGCACAGGCGATCGAGGCGATGAACCGCAGCGGCGAGGTGGACGTGCTGATTGTGGGCCGCGGCGGAGGATCCCTAGAAGAACTATGGGCATTCAATGAAGAAGTGGTTGCGCGAGCAATCGCTGCATCGACGATCCCAATCATCTCAGCGGTTGGACACGAGACTGATTTTACGATATCGGACTTCGTTGCCGATCTACGAGCTCCTACACCTACGGCTGCGGCTGAATTAGCGGTAGCGAACCGGGAAGAGCTCAGGCAGCATCTTACACATGTAAATCGCAGACTGCAATCGGCAATGAATCGCTTCTTGAATCAGAACCAGGAACGGTTGCTTCGGGCACAGCAATCTGTCGTGTTCCGCAAGCCTGAACATTTGATGATGAAGCATGCGGATAAGGTTGCACGCTTGCAGGAGCAGCTAACGTACCGGCTGCAGTTGACGCAAGGCCAATCTTCACAGCGATGGAAGGAACTACGCGGTCGATTGCGCGAACAGACGCCTGTACATCAAGTGCGCGCTGCACGCAAACGGTTGGATGGCAATCAACATCAACTCGTTCAGTCGATGGCTGCAATCACGAAGCAGAAGCGGATGGAGACAGCTGCAATGATTAGACAGTTGGACGCGCTGAGCCCTCTTAAGATTATGTCAAGAGGGTATAGTCTTGTGTATGATGAACAGGAGGCGAAGCTGATCCGCTCGATCGAAGAAGTGCAGCCTGGAGACGTAGTACGGGTGAAATTATCGGATGGCCAATTGGATTGTCACGTATGGTCGATGAAAGGAGAGCGTGAATAACTCTCATGGAAAATAAAGAGACTATTGATCAATTAAGCTTCGAGGCGGCGATGGATAAGCTGGAAGAGATCGTTGCCAAACTAGAAAGCGGAGACGCGCCTCTTGAACAATCAATTGAGTTGTTCCAAGAAGGAATGATGCTCTCTAAGCTTTGTTCAGAGAAGCTGGAACAAGTTGAACGCAAGATAGAGATGGTAACCGAGCAGAACGGCGAATGGAAGCGTCAGCCGTATGCAACAGAGGAGACGGGTGATTCGATTGATTAATTATCAATCGGCTGGAGTATTTGCCGATTATGTGAAACAGCAGGCAGCTCGGATTGAATCGATACTGCCGAAGATGCTGGATAGCAAGCGCAATACTCCTGAGCCGCTAACACAATCGATGCATTATTCGTTAATGGCAGGCGGCAAGCGGCTGCGGCCAGTATGTGTGTTAATGGCTTGTGATAGCTTAGGAGGCAACACACGCGCAGCGGAGCCGGTAGCATGTGCCATCGAGATGATTCATACGTACTCATTGGTACATGATGATCTGCCTGCAATGGATGATGATGATCTTCGCCGCGGCAAGCCGACTAATCATAAAATCTATGGTGAGGCCATGGCAATTCTCGCTGGAGACGGTCTGTTGACTCAGGCTTTCTACTGTATTGTACAGAGCACACGCCAGCATGGTGTTGCGGCTGAGGTATCCTTGTCTATTGTAGAGGAACTGGCCAAGTATGCAGGCATGAACGGGATGGTCGGTGGGCAGGCTGCTGATATGCTCGGCGAGCAAGGGATTACGATGTTGGATCAGCTGGAATACATCCATCTGCATAAGACAAGTGATCTTATTGTATTCTCCCTCCGCGCAGGCGGGCGGATTGGTGGTGCATCGGAACAGCAGCTGCAAGCGCTGACG
Source organism: Paenibacillus sp. E194 (assembly GCF_000935845.1). Lineage (NCBI taxonomy): Bacteria > Bacillati > Bacillota > Bacilli > Caryophanales > Paenibacillaceae > Paenibacillus > Paenibacillus sp. E194. The sequence goes on along the minus strand of NZ_JMDX01000123.1, from coordinate 3,497 downwards.
ACCTATGGTTATAAGCTTGGGCTCGCCTTTCAAATTCAAGATGATATTTTGGATGTCATCGGAGATGAAGCCATGCTGGGCAAGCCGAAGGGAAGCGATGAGAAGAGCGGGAAGGTTACTTATCCGTACTTCATTGGCCTTGAAGAATCGAGACAGGAAGTGGAACGCTTGACTGAGGAAGCGAAGGCTGCAATTGCGAATGCAGGATTCCAAAAGCCTGAGCTATTGCTTGGCATGGCAGATTATTTGATGAAGCGAGACCATTAATTGGCGAGTATTTAGGCGCTATTTATGATATAATAGGCCTTGCGTAGAGTGGTGCAGTATTCTAGTCGGCTTACCAACGTTGAAGGCGGGCCTAAAAATTCGCTAAAGGGCACATCGATGAAGTTCCTGGTGTTGGCTTTCGACGCCCAGTCGGGGGCTGATGCTGGGAGTTAAGGTTGTGGGGCGATCCACAATGGCATGTGGGCGTTGACCCCGCTTCCGCGGAGGCCCAAGTGCGTGGTATGACGCCCTCGAGCGTCGCATTACGGCTTGGGGTATGAACCTACATTACGAGTCGCACATTGCAATTCTTCTTTCTATTATGAAGCGTGATGTACGTACCCGGCTTGTTTGTAGCGTAGCCTGCCTTGAGTGAGTCTGCGGGGATTGCGGATGTGTAGATTCGGTGGACTTCGGCCAAAGAACGCATGAATCGTATGCCGTATGAAATCTGGCTTGCAAAAGAGGCTAGGGGTTGGTTCAGGGCTGCTCGAGGAAAACTCCTAGACTGTTCACTTGCGTGAAGCTTCTTAAGGATTATAGTGTGGACTAAGTGGTAATTCAGTCTGGCGATTGGCGACAACGTCAAGGCGCTCTTAATTGGAAACGGCCTGCTCGGCGACGAGGAGGCGAGCACCTGGGAAAACCTACTGGACCTAAGCCATAGCGTTTACTTGAGAAGTTGCCACTCTCAACTTTACGTACTGATCAGACAGTTCTAACACATAAAGGATGGAACATCACATACAATGAAATTCTCTTTCAAACATTCCGTTCGGTGGAGCGTATTTATTTTCATCGTCACATTTGCTCTAGCTGCTATTTTTTCCGTCGTATCGACTTCGATGCTGGAGGGAGTAGGCTGGGGCATCGGGATGGTGATCGTGCTCCTACTCGTGCTCATCGGGGTGTTTTTTGATATGATGGGGTTATCTGCAGCGGCAGCGAAGGAGACACCTTTTCACGCTATGGCTTCTGAGAAGGTTGCTGGCGCGAAGCAGGCGATCGCAATCGTTCGTAACGCAGACCGATTCTCCAACTTCTGTAATGACGTGATCGGCGATATGACTGGAGTAATCAGTGGGTCGGCCACAGCAATAGTCGTTACGAACTTGTTATATTCGATGGATGCTGACTCCGCAGTAATGAAGACGGTAACGAGCGTTGTCTTCACAGGACTCGTATCAGCATTGACGGTTGGCGGGAAGGCACTCGGAAAATCCTTTGCTATTTATTACGCCACTCCGATCGTCCTGCTAATTGGGAAGTGTTTCTACGTGTTGGAGACGAAGTTCAAAATTTCATTCTTCACCGTGAAACGCAGCAAATCGAAACAACGAAAGCGAGGGAAATCCCGTGCTGCTCGAACAGATTAATCAACCTAGTGACTTGAAGCAGTTGTCTAAGGATCAACTGGAGCCGCTAGCGGCCGAAATTCGTCAATTCTTAATTGAAAAGCTGGCAGTGACCGGAGGTCATCTAGCATCTAACTTGGGAATTGTTGAGCTAACTCTTGCCCTACATTACTACTATGACAGTCCGAAGGACAAAATGTTATACGACGTTGGCCATCAAGCCTACGTACACAAAATATTAACCGGACGCAAGGATCAGTTCGATACATTGCGCCAATATAAAGGTTTATGCGGCTTTGTGAAGCGTGCAGAGAGCGAACACGATGTATGGGAAGCCGGACACAGCAGTACGTCTTTGTCCGCCGCAATGGGGATGGCATTGTCCCGTGACCTGCAAGGTCAGGATAATCGGGTAGTCGCAATCATTGGAGACGGTGCGCTCACAGGCGGTATGGCGCTGGAAGCATTGAACCATATCGGCCATGAAAAGCGCAAGTTGATGGTTGTGCTGAATGACAACGAAATGTCCATTGCGCCAAATGTAGGAGCATTACATAATTATTTGTGTAAAATTCGCTCTGACCGCAACTATAAAAAAGCCAAAGAAGAAGTTGAACAGCTGCTCAAGAAAATTCCGGCTATTGGCGGTAAGCTGGCCAAAACGGCAGAACGCGTGAAGGACGGACTTAAATACCTAGTCGTCTCCGGCATGCTGTTCGAAGAATTCGGCTTGAAATATTTTGGTCCTGTAGACGGTCATGATATTGATAAGCTTCTGGACATTTTTCAGCAGGCAGACCGTATCGATGGACCGGTTCTCGTCCATGTTGTAACCCGCAAAGGGAAAGGATATTCACCAGCTGAAGCCGATTCCCATAAATGGCATGGAGCGACACCTTATAAGATTGAATCCGGTCAACCCCTTAAATCAGTGGGCACACCGAATTACACCGATATTTTCAGTGATGTGCTCATTGAGCTTGCTGAGCAAGACGAGCGAATCGTAGCAGTAACACCTGCAATGCCAGGCGGATCAGGCCTCCTGAAGTTCGAGAAGCTGTATCCGAACCGGATGATTGATGTGGGTATTGCTGAACAGCATGCAGCAACGATGTGCGCCGCTATGGCCATGGAAGGAATGAAGCCTGTATTTGCGGTGTATTCAACCTTCTTGCAGCGTGCGTACGATCAGGTTGTTCATGATATTTGCCGTCAACAAGCTAATGTCATCTTTGCAATTGACCGAGCGGGCTTCGTAGGTCCAGATGGGGAGACGCATCAAGGGGTATATGATATACCATTCTTGCGTCATATCCCGAATATGGTCATTATGATGCCGAAGGACGAGAATGAGCTTCGTCATATGATGAAGACGGCTGTTGATTATGACGCAGGCCCGATTGCCGTTCGCTATCCGCGTAATGCAGTTGTAGGGGTGACAATGGACACCGAATTGAGCCCGATTCCAATAGGAACGTGGGAAAACGTTCGAAATGGAGATTCAGCGGCTGTGCTGGCTATCGGTCCGATGGTACAGGTTGCAGAGGAAGCAGCAGAGTTGTTGCGCAAAGAAGGCATTCGTATTCGAGTGATTAATGCCAGATTTGTTAAGCCGCTTGATGACGAGATGCTGCATCAGCTAGGGAAGGATCGCATTCCGGTAATCGTGTTGGAAGAAAGCTCGGCAATCGGAGGTTTAGGTAGTGCTGTACTGGAATGGTATGCTAACCATGGCATTTACGATATGAGAGTGAAGCCAATTGGGGTTCCTGACTGCTTCGTTGAACATGGTAGCATTAATGAACAGCGGAATGAAGTTGGCTTAACGCCTGAAACGAATTGTGAAAGGAAGTTCATTCGATGTTATTCGCAACA
>NZ_JMDX01000122.1:0-17780 GCF_000935845.1 Paenibacillus sp. E194 | reverse complement strand
ATACAAGGGAGTCTGACTCGTTATTATCCTTGGGTGGCAGGCAGCAAGCCAGGAACTTGGCAGGATTGGAAATGGTCGATAGATCGCTTGTTTCGAGAAGGGATTGCAGCTCGAATGGACTTGGATGCTGCAGTTGAACAGGTGGGAAAGGATTTGCATGAACAGGATAAAAAGGTAAACGTGTATGTTACATTGACCTTTCCCAGATCCACAGAGCAAGGACTTTGGGGATTTCAATGGCGATGGCACAGTGAAAAATCTAGAAAACTTGAATACGCGCAAAGAGTTGATCCGCTGGTACATCAACACGTTAACCGCTCGCTTCGAGCAACAGCAGTATAAGCACTTGAAGCTGAGCGGCTTCTATTGGCTCCAAGAGGATCTCGATACAACTGTACCTGGGGAGCAGGAGAGTGCGGCATTCGCATCCCTGTATTTGCAGCAGCACGGCATGCGTCTGGGCTGGCTTCCGTGGTATGGTGCAGGGGAGAAGGCGAATGGGAACCGGCTAGGCTTTGACTTCTCAGCCCTTCAGCCGAACCATTATGGTGACGACAGCACCACAATTGAGCGGGTGGAAGAGATTGCGGACTTAGCTTATGCCAATGAAGCGGGAGTCAAAGTAGAGCTTGATCAGCGTATTGTGGACGCTCCGCGGTATCGTCAAGCATTTTATAACTATTTAATAACTGGTGTGAAGAAGCAGTTTATGAATCAGTCTCTTCTTGCGTATTATCAAGACGTGTACGTAATCTATGATCTGTATCATTCTGAGGTATCGGCGGCGAAGCAGATGTATACGGATCTATATAAGTTTGCAACAGGCAAGTTTATTCCTCCACAGGGGAATTTTTCAGGAAGAGTGGTAGATCGTCAGGGCAAAGGTATCGCAGGGGTGACGTTAACGGATAAGGCAGGGAATGCTGTCACCACTGATACAGAAGGTCAGTTCGCGATGAATGATCTGTATGCAACAGAGAATTCCTTTGTCATAGAGAAACAAGGCTTACCCAGCAAATCTATTGTCGTCAGCATCCATGATAAGCAGACGATGTATCGCGATATTATTCTAGAGAATTCTGGTGAGCCGACAGTAACAGAATCTCGTTCGCTCGTAGATTTTGAAAGCGATATTAAATCTGGAACGAATAACGGCGACCATGTCAAGCGGGCAACGGTTACAGACGCTACCTATGTGCTGCAAGGAGAGAAGTCGCTGAAGATCGATTTCAGGGCTTATCCAAATAGCTGGATCGCAGCGTATATCGACTCCGATTATGACGGGTTCGAGAGGGAGCTTCCGGAAGAATCCTATCCAGCCTTTGCGCTCAAGGATTGGAGCGAGTATGATGCTGTTAGCTATGCGGTATACAATGCTTCTTCCAAGCCACAGGAGATTCGCGAGGTCTATATGTATGAATATGATTGGGGCAAGACCTATGCCAGAAACATCATGTTCCCGCCTGGGCAATGGACTGTCATTACGAAGTCGATTCAAGAGCTGAAACAAGCAGGAATCAATACGGAAAATATCATTCGCTTTGCCCTTATGCGCAACAGGCAGACGGAAGACGCTATGTTCTACCTCGATGATCTAAAGCTATTGAAATATGAAGCGAATCGTCCTGCTCCGGAATATAAGATCATGCTTCCTTCTAAGCTTGAAACCATGGATGTTGGGGCGTTGTGGTCACCAGTCGTGATCGACAAAAACGAAGCACTACAAAAGAAAGTGAATGCGGTCTTCGCGAGCTCGGACTCGAGCATTGTTGAAGTTAGCTCAGATGGCAAGCTGCATGCAATCAAGCCTGGTACTGTCGTGATTCGCGCGCAAGTAGGATCGGTAGAAGCGGAATCTGTCGTTATTGAGGTTGCTCCTTGGTTCTATAATCAGATAACAGGGAATGAAACACCACTATCTATCAACTATGGCTTCGAAAATCCTGTACTTCACAATCCATTACCGGGAGGAACGCAATATGTCTTGAAAAATGGCAGCAACCTGAAGATTGCCCACAAGTACAATAACAATAATGATATGTGGATTGTGTTCGATCATGCCGGTGCGAATAAGCTCTACGGGATGAAAGAATGGAGGCTTAGTCCGAATGTGGACAAGGATGCCGATCCCGACTTGACGCGCCCATCGACTATGCTGTGGCCTGATATATCGGACTGGATAGGTCCTTATATCGTTGGTGCTAATGATAATGGCAACGGCAAAGGTCAGGATTTCACGGGTGGCAATCATAATTATGACGGTGGCGAGAACAGTTCTACGACAGGAAGAACTGTTCAATATAATGTGTGGGTAGACGGGAAGCAGCTTCAAGATGGGACAGCAATCGATGGGAGCAAGGTTAAAATTGAGGTCGTGAATCGGATTCAGGGCTTCAATACGAAGGAGCAGGACGGACGCGGTCGAGAAATCTTGCAAGAGACGGTTACGTATGAAATCGAAAGCGGAAAAGTACAAGTTCATACGGAAATTATGCCTTTGGAAGAGATTACGTTATATCGTTATTATGGATTGCAGTCCGTCAACGGAGCATGGAATCAAGAAGTACGCTACTATGCAGGGGAGACGGAAGTAGGTAGAAGCGGCTCGGGCGTGTATAGTGATTCAGGAACGAAAGCCCAGCATCCAGACGTAGATAAGTATTGGCTGAGTTCGGGAATACAGGATGGAAGCCAGCATCAGCTGCTCGTGACGCTGAATCGCAATTACGGACTTGGTAAATTGCAATATCTGGCTGATGATCAACCGATTGTCTTTACTCAGGAGTATGGGAAATCCTACTTCCTGCAAGTCTTTAACAAATCAGTTGTATTGGATCAGGGAGAGAAGGTTGGCTGGCAGGGAACCTATCAATTCTTTTCTACTCCAGCACAGGAAAGAACGATTAGACTGTTGAGCCAGTATGCCAATGGATATGCTGTACCTACAGAAGATGCTATCTATCATTGGGAAGTCATCGGTGATGCAGTAGAGAAAATCAGTGAATCCAGTAACAGCGTGACGATGAAAGGCGTAAAAACAGGAACTGCAGCGGTTAACGTTACGATGACTTACAATGGCAAGTCAGAAACCTTCCGATCTACGGTACAAGTCGGGGACAGCGGAATCGTAGATACAACTGAACTTCAGCGGCTGTATGAGGAAGTGTCCTTGCTGCTTCAGCATACGGGCAGCGAATTCATTCAGGACAAATGGCAATTGGGAGAAATGACAATTGAAGTCATGAGACGGCTGAAGTCTGAGGGATACACGCGAGCGAATGTAGATGAAGCTGTTCGGAAAGTGAAGGATGAGATTGCCATTTTTAAGAAGAGCACACAAAGATAGAAAGGTTCTGCTCCTTCCTATATCGATGTCTTGAAGCAACTGGTAACAGGGAAAATTGAGGGCGTCCCAATTCATTGGGACGTTTTTTTATGGTGCAGAAGTAGAATCTAGCAATAAGGCTCACTAGTAAACATATCCTTGTGATCCATAATAACCATATTCATTCGATAGGATCTGTATTATAATAGGTCGGTATGTAAAAATGTAAATATTGCTACTACAGATAGGTTGCCTATTAGTACTGCTGCATTCTTCGGGGCGAGTTCGTATAGTATTTATACTGCCCTTATTCCTAACTCCTATAGATATGAGGTATTCGGGATTCTTATATTGAATTTTGGAATAACAATTACGAGTGGCAATAGCAGCCGGTGTCCTATTCTTCTGCTCTCTGGGACAAGGAAAGTAGTTCCTTCATCATTGGAAGGCAGTCTAATCGATGATCGAGAGTCCGAGTATTACATTGAACCTTGTTCTCATGAGCGACTTATTATGGCGTTTGTCACGAATTTAGCTTACCCATTCCGTGGTACAGTCATCTCGGCGGCGTGGTTCATTCATAGTCTGCGAGGACAGGCTCGCCGTGTGCTTACTAGCATTGTAGCGGCGTGTGCAGTCATCACCCTATTGAGCAATATAATGGGACTTGTGAAGGCGCTGGATACCGTTAAGCAAACATATGATGCGCAGATTCAATCGGCTTTTATGCACGACCAGACAACGTCACCACGACACAACATCATTGCAAAGGATTGAACGATAATGAGCAATATCTCACTGGCCAGAGTGGAACGCAAGCGTGTTCAACTTCCGCAAGGCGCGCTGCTGACCCTGCTTCTGGTGGTCAAATTAACGCTGCTTCGCCACTTTGTCTATGATTCGATTACCGTATCAGGCTTGTTTACTGATATTATTTCCGTACTTGTTCTTGTCAGTATCTTCGAGATGGTGCTGCCTCGATTCGGCAAAGGTACGATATATTGGACCTTTCAGGTCATTTTCTCTATTTTGATGTTTGCTGCAACACTGTACCATATTCACTTTAATACAGTCCCAACCTTTACTGCATTTGATGAAATGGGACAGGTTCCACAAATCCGCGGCAGTATCGGGCCGCTTGTGAAGTTCTCACACTTTTTGTACTTTGCAGATATCGTGGTGGCAGGAATATTTGTTGCGATTCGTTGGATGATCCGCAGGACGTATTCGCAGCAGCAAGCTTGGATGGATTCTTCCCCGCCACAACGGTATGCAGGCTGGAAGGGGAGAACTGCTGCAGGTCTGCTCATGATCGGCTGCATAAGCTACTCCTGGTTCGTCATAGACAAGGCGGAATCGATTAGCAATGAGAAGGTGAAATCAGAGAGAATTGGCTATCTCAACTATCAAGCTGCAACTGCACTGAAAATCATACGTGAGAACGAGATCATCGCGAATGGGAATTTGGATGAAACGAAATTGAAGATCCAAGAGCTTCAAGCGGCATATCCTTATCGTAAGGAAAACAATCCGTCTGGACAGCCGCAAGGGTTCGGATTGGCTCGCGGTGCCAACGTGATTGTGGTTCAACTGGAAGCCTTTCAGAACTTCCCGATTCAGGCCAAGCTAGAAGGACAAGAGATTACACCTGTACTGAATAAGCTCGTGAAGGAGAGCTATTACTTCCCGAATATTTTTCAGCAAATCGGCCAAGGAAATACTTCGGATGCAGAGTTTCTGTCCAATACGTCCATATACCCGACCGGAACGGCAGCGATGTCCACAGGCTTTGGGAAGAGAGTGCTTCCAAGTATGCCTCGTCTTCTTCATGACTTGAATTATCAATCGGCAACATTCCATGTTAACGATGTGACATTCTGGAACAGGCATGTGCTCTATCCTGGATTAGCATTCGACCATTACTATGACAAGCCGTACTATACGAACGATTTCTTCAATGATTTTGGTGCTTCTGATGAAGAATTGTATAGGGTCGGTGCGGAGCAAATTCGGGAGATGACGAAGCGTGATCAGCCATTTTATGCTCAGTTCGTAACGACGTCCAGTCATGCACCATTTGTCGTGCCGGACAAGCTGCGGAAGTTGACGCTTCCTGCCGATATGGAGGGCTCGTATTTAGGGAACTATTTGACGGCGATCAATTATACTGATTATGCATTGGGACAGTTTATTGAGGAATTGAAGAAGCAGGGAATATGGGATAAGACAATGCTTGTCGTGTATGGCGATCACTTTGGCGTTAATCCGAAGGAAGCAAGCGATAAGGAAATAACTGATCGATTTGGTGTTCCTTATTCGAATGAAGTGAGCCGCTTCAATATTCCGTTGATCATTCATGTACCTAAGCAAGCTGAGTCTAAGATAATCGAAGGAACGGGCGGTCAAATCGACATTATGCCGACAGCTTCCAACCTACTCGGTATATCCCTGCAAGAGAAGCAATTCCTTGCACTTGGACGTGATATGTTGAATACAGACCATAATGTAGTCGGAATGCGCTACTATCTGCCAACAGGCTCCTTCTTCAACAATGAAGTGATGTTCGTACCTGGTGAAGGATTCGAAGATGGCACAGCGATATCGCTTAAGACATTGCAGCCCGTGCCTTTGAAGGAAGCGTATCGCAAGGACTATGACTATATTCTCTCTCTCATGAAGCTGTCGGATGAATACGTTCAGCTATTGCCGAAGCGATAAGGGGAGTCATTTCTACCTTCACGGAACGAAAATGTTGGTAAAAAGTCACTCGCCTTTGATTCTGGACATGATATAATGAGTTGGTAGATTATGCCGAATTATGGCGATATATGATGGAGGGGTCAACGTGAGAAAGAGAATATGGACGTGGCTGCTGGTTGTGTCATTGCTTCTAACGGGAATTGGGAGCAGTATACAGCCAGCTTATGCTGCCGCAGCTTCTTCAACCGTAGGAACAATGAAGCTATATGATTATTCCCTACTGGAATGGAACGGGAAGCGCGTGTTCCTAGGCAGGCATTATGTAGAGACATCTACGGATGGACTGTATCTTGGCTTGAAGTCATTTTCAGACATATTCGGGTTCCAAGCGGATTGGAACAAATCATCGAAAACCTTGACATTGAAAAATCAAGAGCATACCTTCGTATTCACAGCCAACAGCAAGCAGGGGAAGGTGGATGGAGCTGCATTGCCGCTGCCTGAAGCTGTTCTGTTCGAGAAAGGTAGCGTTGCTGTACCTTTGTCTTACGGTGCATTGCTGAATGATGTGAAGCTGGATCTCGTGAATCAGTTGGACAAGGTACATGTTGTGGCGATTCCAAATGAAGATGCATATAGTAACGCGTATGACAAAGTTAGCGGTCCATATCATCAAATGTATAGTACGTACGAAAAAGACGCTAGCTGCATATGAGTTGGCATTGAACGATAAGCTTTACTATGTTCAAGGGTACATTGATCAACGCTCACCGCTGTACGTGATAGGCTCGAGCACCGCAGAAGGCAATCATAGGCTAGCAAACTCATCCACAGCGGGCATGATCATACAGAATCCAGACAAGAGTGGATACTCTCAGAGTGGTTATGCGGGCTATCATTACTATCTTCGATCAGAGAAGAGAAAGAATATTTTCGGAGAGACGATTGATGTGTACGTATTTGGTGCTCCAACGGCTGCTATGCAAAAAAATATCACCGCGAAGAAAAATGCGTATACGAAGGCCGATGCCAACCTGCGCAAATCAAATAAGCAGTTCGATTCCGTGGTGAATAATTGGATCAATGCGGTGAAAAAGCATTACAAGGGTGCTGGTAAGCCGAATGATCCGAACACACTGGCAGCTATGGCAATCCACTTGAAGGCATTATATATGGATACTGGGGCCTATGCCTTCGATGATGAGGCGAAATCCGTTCTAGCTGTTCTGAAGAAAACGAGTGAAAGTACTCATTGGGGTGTTCGCAACGTATTCGACGAGGGAGATTTCCGTGAACGATTCCAATATTTCTTGAAGAAGGATGTAAATGTAGCACTGAGTATCGCGCACACGCCTGAACAATATAAAGCTGCTGCAGAGATTTTATATACGAAGAAGAACTATAGTGCGGCAAAACTTGCGGCTGATGAAGCGCAAGCACTTGGCGCGAATATGAAGCAAATGCTGGCTGAACTGAACAAGTTGGCTGCGGAAGATAAAGAACAAGAACAATTAAAGGCATGGCAGCAATCCTATGCAGCCTTGATAAAGAAGTTCGAAGCGGAGCTAGCGAAGTACAATCCGGAGAAGAACGGGGAAGCGGGAGCGAGCGCACCTCAAGCGAATAAAGAAGAGATTGATGCTCAATTCTCGAAGCCGTTAGCTAAGCTGAAGACGGAACTAGCAGCTCTAAAGTCGGTCGAGAAAAATCATGAAGAGGCAAGCTTAACGTCCTTCGAAGGGGCAATCCGTTATCTAACGATGAATCCGACAGATTATGTCGCGGCGGCAGCCTTACTCGATGCAGCGATTAACTTTTTAGAAACAAAGGACATGAAATAAGAAGGCTGCAGTCTTTATCGAAACCATATGGTTTCGAGGGGGCTGCAGCTTTTATATACTTATATTATGTTGTGATTTAATTCACATACTATCATTCAATTCCATGATATAGTGTAACCATAAAGAACAGGGAGTGATAAAGATGAGAACATTCAAAACATTTGACACAACGGATCAAGTAACTCGCAACTTCCTTCAACTTTGCTATATGTGTGACGATAATGACAGATGCACGACAGAAGAAGAGTGCAGACAATGCTGGGCTGACCAGGGTCTTGCAGCTAAGCCGGAAGTCGAAGAAACACGTGAACTGCTGAATGCTTATTACGCATAATAAGAAATGACTTTCGTTTCAAATACTTTGTGAAAAGAATAACTTACCATGGTTAGTTTTGCCTCCACCTTATATAATAGAAAGAGCGCCGCATACTTGATAGGCAGTATGCGGCGCTCTTTCGCTGTTTCTGGTGTATTAGGCTGTTCTCTTAGACAGTGTTGGTGCTGGCTTAGGCTTTGCTGGCGCAATATTGCGGTTCGCCAAGCTCGTCGCAATCATCCCGGCGATAATGACGAACATCCCAATTAGCGACCAGCCTTGTGGGAATGTTCCGTTGAGAAGCAATACCTCGCCAAGCACGGTGAAGATCAGAATGCCAGCCTGTGTGGACTCCACTCCAGCAAGCAGTGCTGTATTATGCTTCGCCATGTCTGTTGCCAAGAAGAAGAGCAGACTTGCGATTACGCCAGAACTGATGGCAAGCAGCATTGCTTGTCCGAACTGAGTGGCGGATGGCAAACCTACGGATATAGTTCCGTATATGCCAAGCAGGATTGCTATAGGCATACTGCCAAGTGCCATGCCGAGTGTGCGCTGGAAGGAATCCAGCTTGTTGCCGCAGAGCGCCATCATTTTACGGTTGCCAAGCGGATAGAAGGTAGCTCCGATAATAACAGGAATGAAGCCCAGCAGTAATTCCGATAACGTAACATTGCTTGCTTCAGACACTTGCATGAGTACTACACCGATAAGTATAATGACGGAAATGCGCATGCTCTTGAACGGAATGGATTGGCGTACTCTTACCGGGCCATTCGGTGTCGGGCGTGTCTCGAAGAACAGTGGCGACAAGCATGCGCCAATTAAGATTGTAATTTGCCATGTTCCCGATGTGAGCCAAGACGGTGCATAGACAGCTGCAAAGCTGAGCAGCGAATAGAACGCGACTCCACACAGGGAACCCCATGTTAGCCACTGCAGGGGATGCTTACGCATTTCACGGAAGAGAGGCGTAAGGTTTTTGCGAAATGCGACAATCGCAAGCAGTATGGGAATCGCAAGTAGAAAGCGCAGCGATGCGGTCCAAGCCCAGCTTGTTCCGGACAGGTTCATCGCTCGGTTAATAATGAATGTGGATGAAAAAAACATGGATGCTAGAATGCCAACAAATATGGCTCTCATGATGCTCACCTTACCTCTACTTGAAAATCATTTTCAATTGTGTATCCAGTAAAGTATAATATACTATATTATTTTTAAAGTAAAGTATAATGTAACAAATATTTGCATATTGGTTGTAAACTTCTCGTTCGAATTGGGGGAAACATTCGATGAATGAGCACGAAACGAAGCAATTGATGCAATCGGTAGGCGCGAATTTGCGGAAACTGCGGAAAGATAAGCAGCTAAGTCTTGAGGAATTATCCGCTCTGTCAGGGGTTAGCAAGCTTACCCTTGGCAACATTGAGCGTGGAGATACGAACCCGACAATCGGGATGATGTGGAAAATATCGAGGCATTTGTCTGTTCCTCTGATGACGCTGCTCATGCCGGATAAGTCAGTGCGCATATCTCGATCAGGTCATGGCCCTACCTATGAGAGTGAATCCGGCCAATGGATATTGGAGCCTGTTTTTACGGATCTGCGCGAGAAGATGGAGATGCTGCGTGCACGGTTAAAGCCCAATTGCGTCTACGAACCAGAGCCAAATCACCCGTGGACAGTGGAAATTGCTACGGTAATGTCGGGTACGGTGCAATTGACCATTGGAGAAGATACGTATACGCTGCACCAATTTGATTCCATTCAATTTTCCGCTACCGAAACGCATATGTATGCTAATGTAGGCGATGAGGAAGCGGTCGTGCAATTTACGGTGTTCTACTCGTAACGGGATGTGAGATGTGAGGGATATACAATTGTTGAAGGAAGAAGCGGGTGAGGACAGATGAGCATACGTAAACGCCGCATGCTTGAGGTGTATTATGATAGTTGGTGTCCGCTTTGTACGGGAATACGCTCACGTTTGGAACGATGGGATTGGTTGCATGTGCTTCGTTTTTACTCGATACGCGATCAGCATGTAACGGAACGGATTCCGGTGTCCATGGACAATCTGGTGGACAGCATGCATGCGCGGGAATCAAGCAGCGGCCGCATTCTTTCCGGTATCGAGGCGGTGCATGCACTCTGTATGAGGGTGCCGATATTAATGCCGATGAGTCCGTTCATATGGCTCAGCATGAAGCTGGGAATTGGCGGGAAACTGTATCGATACATCGCTTCAAGACGTACGATTGTTCCTGCTGGCCAATGCAGCTCTAATGGCTGTGAGCTTCCGGAGCGGAGGAATACACAAGGCGATGATTCCGAATCGCATTCAAGCAGAACATAACATCCTTAGGCATAGGGCATATTTCTTTTTTTGGCAATGCCACCATTGCTTGTATCGACCATTCAGGTATGAGGATGCGCAAGCAATGATTGAGAGAAGGTGTTAGAACGTGGCGAAGCTGCGTCATCAAAGTACAACAGGAAAAGTGACAAGGTCACGACGTGTAAGTGGTTGGTTCATCTTTTTTCTACTAACGGATCTGCTCGTTTTCGGCGGCTTTGCTATCATGTACAGTGAATCTAACAGCTGGGAGAAGGAATTGCAGAATGCGGTTCCTGTTGAAACGGTGACTCCAGAAATGACAGGCATCGTAGCGATAACTGGTACGCTTACCTCTCGAAATCCTGCCCTGGATGAACACTTGGCTTCATCTTATGCGCTGCTCGTGAAAGAGGATCGAAGGTGGTCGTGCAGCTCTCGCACTTGCAGTTATGTGGCAACAATGACGACTACAGTGGGTGATGTGAACGGATTGTCGATGAACGGGATCCCGCTTCAGCCGTCCGTATTCCGCTTGACCGATCTTACTGTGCCGCTGCACGAGGGGACGCTCCGCAATCCGGACGAGGAGGTCGAGAACAACCGCGTGCTGGTAGTGGCGCCGAAAGAGACGGCACAGAGCTATGCGGGCGTTCCAAATGGCGAGAAGGTTACCATACTCGGGCAGGCAGAGGAAGGACAGCTGAAGCCAATGTCATTTCCCAATGGCACGGATTCCGTCTTGTATGGAGGCTTGCCGCCTTATGCGCCGAAGGACAAGCCGGAAACGATTGAAAGAGGATATGTCATAGGTTCGTCGCTGAATGCTATCATAGCGCATGAGGAAAATATGCAGAATGACGTCATTTGGACCGTGCTCATCGTTGGCTTACTGCTGTTGCCTGTAACGCTGCTGCTGGCCCCATGGCCGAAGAAACAGCGAGGTTAAAGGAGCCTTAGGCCATAAAATTTCTCGTAAATGGATATATGAATACGAATTGCAATATTGTTGGGCGAAGCCAGAGCTTCGCCTTTTTTCGTTGCGCAAAAGAAATGCTGGTCATATTCAATTACCAGAAACGCGAGCCGTCCCAGCGGTAATGGCTAAGCATGTCTTCATCGATGGCTGTCCCGATGCCAGGGCCATTCGGAATATCGACGGTTCCGCGATGAATGTGAAGCGGAACCAAGGCCGTAAATGGATTGTCCATTACGTCCCACTCTATCGGTTCAACCGCTTCGTCGGCGTCCATTTTGCTCCAGGCAGGCAAGCAAGCGTGAGCGAACAACGTGTAGCAGCGGGCTAAAGCGCCATCGAAGGTATGTGGGGATACGCGAATGCCCGCTGTGCGTGCGAGCTTTAGTACGTCGCGATAGGCATCGATACCGCCAAGATGAAGCGGATCGGGCTGAACAATATCCAGCGCTTGCCAAACGATGGCTTGATGGAACAGCGAGGGAGTCATGGCATTTTCACCGCCTGCAACCGGAATGTCCAGTCGAAGTCGACAATGCGCGAATTGATCCCATGCGTTCAAGGGCAATGGCTCTTCGAACCAGATCCAATTTTCGTATTGATTGACCAGGGAGTTCCAGCTGCTAGCCGTGGCAGCATCATAGCTTCCATTGGCGTCCAATGCAATTCGTATACGCTGCCCGTACTGTTCTTGGACGGCGCGGACATGGCGAATATCATCAGTGAGTGATTTCCCGCCCACTTTTATTTTCATGTTTACAAACCCCTGTTGGACCGCTTGTTCCATATCCTTTAGCGATTGGCCTATCCAATCTGATGCATCTGAATATGATTGAAGCGATGCGTACAAGGGGAGCGAACGTCTAACCGCGCCACCCCAAAGCTCGCTAATTGATAATTTCGCGCTGTGTGCAACGATTTCCGTCAGCGCCAAGCTGACCGCAGCTGCGGGTCTATCATGCTTTTGCTTGGATAATGCACTGATAATGGCATTTCGTTCCCGGGCATCCTTGCCAAGAAGGAACGGAATGACGGCGTGTTCAAACTCGGTTTCCAGAGCAGGCAGCCATCCCGAACATTCGCCCCACCCGGTAAGTCCGGACTTCGTCGTAATTTTGATCAGGTAAGTGGAACGGAACTTCTTCAAGCCATTGGCATCCCCGTAGGGACGGGGGATTCGATATAACAACGGGTACGTGTCGATCTTGTGAATGAGCAAGAGTAACCTCCTAATAAAAATGATGACCTATGTTTTAAGTATGGGATATGTTGGAACACTTTTATAAGCGGCAATCGCAAAAAAATTATGATTCGTAAGAAAGAGGGAACGCGATGGGATGGGAAGGTTGGCCAATCGAGCGGATGCTCATTTTATTCGTCAGTTTAGCCTTTTGTTTAATCGGCATACAAGTGACGATGTCTCATTATCGGCAAAATTTTCATCATAAAGCGATGTGGGTGCCCGTGCTGGCAGCTCCGTTGTTTTTTGTGTTCGGGTTGATTCTCGTCTGCTTTCACGTGGCATGGCTGCGTGTTTTTTTCCAAATCCTCATGTGGGTTGGAGCTTTGGCGGGACTGGTCGGTTTTTATTTTCATGTTCGTGGTGTAGGAAAGCGGGTCGGGGGTTATCAATCACATAACTTTCTAATTGGGCCTCCTGTCATCATGCCGCTCATGATTACCGCGATGAGCCTGCTTGGGATAATAGCGCTGTATTGGCGAGCGTAATGGTTGAAGATGACTGTACTGGAGTGAGATTGATGGTGAGAAGAACTCGGTATCCTTCATTCAATGTACTGGATGAACGCGAGGCATGGGATACCCATACCCAAGCCATTGTGACGAGCAGAATAAGTAAATCGCAGTCCTGCACCGTGTTAGATGGTGAGAAATATAAGCTGCTGCAACAGGTGTGTTCCGCGCTCGTCGATGACGGGAGAGAGGAAGTAATTCAATATGTGCTTGCCCACGTAGACCAGACATTGAAGGATACGACGACGGGAGAAGGGGAACGCAGAACGGGCGTGCCGGAGCGCAAAATGCTTATTCTTGAAGGGATTCAGCATTTAGACAAGTTCCTGTTGCAAGTTACGGGAAAAAAAGCGAGCAAATGTGAAGCACAGCAGCTTAACGAGGTGCTTCGGCAAATTAGCGATGGACGAGCGGATTATTCGAAATGGTCTAGCGATCTTCAACGCGAATGGTTCGTGAAGATGCTTAATCTGACTGTCGAGGCGTACTGCTCGCATCCTATCGTGTGGTCTGAGATGGGGTATGCTGGCCCTGCATACCCGCGCGGCTATGTTCGCGGCGATATCGGACGGCTTGATCCATGGGAGGCGAAGGAAGAAGCATGATACTGCGTAAATTTGCTGATGAGGCGGATGTTGTAATCGTCGGCGCCGGTGCCGCCGGCGGCGTGCTTGCTAAGGAATTGAGCGAGGCTGGGTTCCGCGTCGTTGTACTGGAGGCCGGGCCGTTTCGCGATCCGCAGCAGGACTTTGCAAGCGACGAGCTCACCATGAAAAACTTGGGCTGGCAGGACACCCGCATTGTAGACGGAAAAGACCCGCTGACGATGGGGCATAACAACTCCGGTCGCGGTGTAGGCGGAGGAACGGTGCATTTTACGGCCGTGTTTCTTCGATTCCATGAATCTGACTTCCGCACCAAGACGCTGGATGGCGTTGGAGAAGACTGGCCCATACGTTATGAGGATCTTGAGCCGTATTACTCGCGCATTGAGAAAGAGATTGCGGTATCCGGTCCGAAGCATTTCCCTTGGGGCAGCTACCATGGGCCTTATCCGTATCCAGAACGGGATCCGCTGAGTCCGAATGCTTATTTATTCATGAAGGGCTGCGAGAATTTGGGGATTCGTTCGTCTGTTCCGCCGCTAGCCATCATATCTGCGCCATTCGATGGCCGTCCGCCATGCATCAACAGGGGCTTTTGCAACCAAGGATGCATGCCGAATTCGAAATTCAGCACGTTAATTGTGCATATTCCGAAGGCTATCGCTGCAGGAGCGGAGGTATTAGCCGATTGCATGGTCACCCAAGTGCTAACGGGAAGCGACGGCAAGGTAACGGGCGTAACGTTCGTGCATGAAGGCGAGACCTATGCGCAGAAGGCAAAAGTAGTCATCTTGTCCGCTTTCGCGGTAGAGACGCCGAGACTGCTGCTTCACTCCGCGAATAACCGCTATCCGGAAGGACTTGCCAATAGCAGTGGTTGGGTTGGCAAAGCGATAATGCCGCACAGCAGCGAGGACGTATATGCCAAGTTCGATCGCGATATACGGCTGTACAAGGGAACTCCGGTATTGGCAACGACGCAAGACTTCTACGAGACGGACAAAAGTAGGGGATTCGCGCGAGGCTACACCCTTCATGCCCATGGCGCTAGACCTGTCGGGTTTGCTCAAGGTCTGAGCAAGTCGAGGACAGGCCCGATCTGGGGAAGCCGGCTTAAGGAAGAGCTGCTGGACTATAATTACTACGGAAGAATAACGATGGTAGGAGAGGTGCTGCCGAACCCGGACAATCGGGTAACGCTTGCCGGTGAAAAGGATGAGAATGGAGTGCCGCGGGCCAAGGTAACGTTCAGCTATGGAGAGAATGACCGGAAGCTAATCGAGCATGCCGTTGGCAAAATGAGCGCTATTCTGGAAGCGGAAGGCGGCGATGTCAAGTATGTCGTGCCGGATACCGCTCATCTCATGGGAGGCTGCCGTATGGGCACGAATCCGCAGACTTCTGTCGTCAATTCGTATGGGCAATGCCATGATATTCCCAATTTGTTCGTCTGCGATGCCAGCATGTTCGTGACATCCGGCGGGGCTAACCCGACGAATACCGTAATGTCACTGGCTCTGCGAACCGCCGATTACATCAAGGAACAAGCGAAGAAGCTGGAGCTGTAATAAGTCTGCATCAATGAATCATTTTGAGTAATGGCAATGTCGTGTAAAGACCATAGGAACTTTTAGTTCCTGTGGTTTTTTGTTATGTGCTTGTCTAGGAAAAGTTAGGGAGGTCATCCGCCGTTTCCACAAAATCATAGAAGAATATCATGACAGTAATTGTAGAGCGGAGTTGTAAACTTCATGGCACATTCAAAAATTATTGTCGGAGATAATGGAAATGCCGATTACCCGGTGGAGATGTCCAATGACGTTGCTCCATGATCTCCTTCGAAGTAACCAACTATTTGCCTCTTGTTCCCTATGCGACTAATCCAGCAGGCTTACAGTTTCTCGCCGATATATTCGTAGATGAGAGTTTGTGAGCATGTAAATCAGAATGCTTGGACGTATCGAAAAAATAATGCGAGGTGATCAAATTGTTGCATCCTATGGCGCCCTTTCAAAGGCTTATTAGCAATGGAGCTACGGTGTTTGTCGGGGTGGATCGGGAAGAAGCGGAGATAAATGCCGTGAACGGAACAGGGGGGATGGCTAGTGCAGTGACGATGTTAAGCCTGGATTGGCCGGCTTTAAAAAAATACGATAATGATTTGTCCCCAGCTTCGCCATCCCCTTTTAGCGGTGATGCAAATCCCGAATACATTTGGCAACCACCGATCAGCGATGGCCAAGCGAGGGCATTTGCGATAGCTTCAAATTCATTTACAGTAACCGGACTCTTTATACCCCCAATTACAACATTTGAACGAGCTACCTTTTCCGTATGTTTATCGGCCTTTTCCGATAATGCCATGACCGCGAAAATTACACTATACGAACAGGTAGGAGGCAGTTATGTGAAAGTGCCTGCACAGCCAGCCGGTTTAGGCGACTTTATATTGGTAGCAGGAACCCCCAATACGCCTTCAACTGGTTTGACTGAAACGATACCGTATAATTGGCAGGATATTCGCGTATATTCCACATCGTTTACAGCTCCATTAGCAGTGCCCGCTGGGGCGCCGCGTACTTTTAAAGTTGTTATTTCATTTATGGCAACCAATTATTTACCGATAGCTCCGGTACCAGGAAATCCAGCCGGATTGCAATTTATTGCGGATTTATATCAAGAAGTTGATGAAGTGATTGGGTAGAATACTTTTATTGAAAGGACTAGGTGATGATCGTGCCGATTACTCCGTTCGATCGTTTAGTAAGCAATTCATCGATCATATCTGTAGGTATTGATCGAGATGCGGCTGCTATGAACGCTGCCAATACTACAGGAGGAGTGACTAACGATATTACTCGACTTAGTCTGAAATGGCCATCCGTTAGAAAGTATGATAATGATAAACTGGCATTTGGATCGCCTTCTCCATTTGCATCAATATCGAATCCAGAGTATGTGTGGAGCACTCCCATTTCAAACGGACAATTTACGTCCTATGCGGTTGCTTCCAAGATTGTAACAACAAGCCCTGAAGATCCTAGAATTAGTATGAACGTGAATTTAGTTGCTTTTGCCGATAATGCGATGACGGCACAAATTTCACTATTTGAAGAAACCGGATCAATGTACACAAAAGTAGCCGTTCAACCGACCGGCCTTGATAATTTTATACTAATAGCAGGAACTCCGAATGATCCGACAACAGGATTAACGGAAGGATTACCATACAATTGGCAGGATGTCCGCGTATATTCGACTTTTTTTCAGGTTCCTGTAACACCTGCAGTAACTAGAAATTTCAAAATCGTCATTTCATTCGGAGCAACAAACTATTTACCTTCCAACTTAATTGAAGAGAATCCGGCAGGATTGCAATTCATAGCGGATATTTATGCTGGACGGGTGTAGTTACGCATATGAATAAGTATCATGTTCGATATTGTTTTACGTAGTTTACTTCCTACTCCATATTCCCCGTCAGTGATTGATTTATCTTCCCGCATAAGTTTACAAACTGTCGCAGCTCGTCATCACTGAGCCCATCGCGAATTCGATTCATGATGCCATGGCGAGAGATGGCCGCCTTCTGGAGGAAGGCGTGACCTTGTTCAGTAATTTCATGATACATGTAGCGTCGATCATGAGTATCGCGTGTTTGTGTGATCATGTTTTTATCGATAAGTTTCTTTGTTAATTTGGAAATCGCGGATAATGTCGTATGGATCGAATCTGCAAGCTCTCGAGTCGTTTTTGCTCCATTCATAGCAAGCAGATCCAATATATTGTATTGCGCGGAAGTGATTCCTTCCACATTGAACCGATTATGCTCCGCGACCAGCTTGCATTGGAGCATCGTAAATTCCTTTTCGAAATCACACGTGTTATGTTCGGTCAATTTTTATCTTGTCCTTTCTACTCGCACCTTG
>NZ_JMDX01000121.1:0-17819 GCF_000935845.1 Paenibacillus sp. E194 | reverse complement strand
ATAATAAGAACACAGACGAAGTGATAGGCTTAGGATTGGGCCAGCAAATGGAGGATTTTTATGCTGGTAAACTGGATTCGCAATGGAAAAGCTTTAATTCCTTCCTCGAGTGGTATTTTGAACTGACAGATTCGTGAATGGACTACATAAATAAGGGCCGCCAAACCGCTGCATTGGAGCTAACCTGATGGTGGAGTGCTCCGAACGAAGACGGAATGACGGCCTTTATTATATGAAACAAACGTTAAATCAAGGCCATGAACGCTCGCCTTTCATTACTTGGGCGCCCATTTCCAGATCACTTGTATTCTTGAAGTTCGGATAGTCTTTCTTCATCGCTGCAATCAGCTCAGCTGAATTTTTGGACTGTTTAGCCGCTTCTTCAAATTTTGCAATATAGTCACGAGTGAAGGTGACGCTGGACGTATTCTCGGAGCTCTTGCCTAGGTAATGGCCAGGGATAACCCGTTCCGGCTTCAGATCAAGAATCTGCTTCAAAATTTCACGCCAGTGGTCACGGCTCTCTGGAGTCTGGTTGTCTGCCATCCAGACATGCAGGTTCTCGTAGATAGGTACGCCGCCCAAGATTGTTTTTTCGATGGAACCCAGAGGACGGTATGAGACGGATCAGCACCGCTAAGACCGACCACCTGCACAGTTTCACCATCGACTGTCAGCTTATCCCCGGCAAGAACTTCCGGCACAATCAGCTCTGTCGGAGCGTTTTCTTTCAGGATGGGGCTCCAGAAGTCATTCTTAATCTTGATGGTTGCCTTAATTCCTTCCACGGTTGCCGGAGTAGCAACGATTTTTACGTCTGGAAATGCCTTGCGGATTGCCGACAGGCCGAAGTAGAAATCAGGATCCTTATGGCTGACATAGACCGTGGTCAGCTTCTTACCAGTGTCTTGGATCATTTTGACCAGCTTTTCGGCGTTGCTCTTTTCGAACTGTGCATCGACAAGCACTACCTCTTTCGGTCCTTCGATTAGGCTTGAACTGACAGAGAAGAGGCCGTTTTCTCCAGGATTGAATGGCGTGATTTTCAGTTCAGTCGCCTGCTTCTTAGGTTCTTCTTTGCTCTCGTTGTTTGTCGTGTTCGCTTTACCAGCGCATGCACTCAGCACTAGTGTGAAACAAAGCAATAACATAACTCCTATAGATGATTTTTTATGAAACATCTTAAAATCTCCCTCTTTCTTGTATTGATTACGATTATTGAAACCGCAACGAAATGCTATCCAGCGCAAGCTTCCCCTCTTATTCACCTAAGCAATTAAACGCGTTCCAAATCTGATCTTCACCACTAATGTCACCAGTTCAAATTGATCTCCAAAGTAGGTAAAGTATGCCCGAATGAGTTCATGTACATTCTGTATTCCCTATGTTTGGCTGCATTCTTCGTCAACGATGGGCGTGAAAAATGAGAATATTGTTGTAACTGTGTTAGTTACAACAATTTCAAAAAAAATGGACCTACTATTACATATTGAAAATGTTCGAACATAAAGTTTGCACCTTGGTTGGGACAAGCAGCGAAAAATGCAAATCGCGTAGGGAAGGTTTTTGTTTGTAGCACCCACTGGTTGTAACCATTATAGTTACAACTAGTGGGAATCGTCAAGAGAATTCTTTGAAATGTTATGAATTACCTGAGTCCGTCTCATGAGAGATGTGGATTGGAAATGAATAGGGAGTTCCTTGTTCTCTATTTGGCGGGTTAATTATGGTCATAATGATGAGGGGACGAGGCCATTGTCGTTTATGAGGAAATTTGCCTTATCCGCGAGAATCAGATCTATCTAATCGCTCAAAAATATTTCATAGTGAACTCACGCCGAGATGGCGAGGCGATGCCAATTCCAGTTCAACTTCGGGAACGAAGTGAAATAGTTGTTGCATGAAGGAAAAAGTGCAACACCTCCAAAGCGCAGATGGATATCTGTCTTTGGAGGTGTTTTTATTTCAAATAGATCGATTGTGAATGGATCCTCTATAATATGTCTTATGATTTACCCTCGCTGCGAGCCAGTTCCTTCCGTACGAGCGGGGCGACCTTAGTGCCGAGCAGTTCAATCGAGCGCATGATATCACGGTGCGGAATTGAACCAATGTCACAGTGCAGGAAGAAGCGCGTCACGCCCAAGTTGCGGTGGAGCAATACGATTTTCTCAGCGACGTGCTCCGGATCGCCAACATAAAGGCAGCCTCGCAACTTGCTGTCCTCATCGAAGGTTGCGCGTGTGTACTGAGCTCCCCAGCCACGCTCACGTCCGAGCTTGTTCATCATGGCTTGTGTCCCTGGGAACAGAAGATCTGCCGCTTTCTCGGCGGTATCGGCTACAATGCCATGTGAGTGGGTTGCAATTTGTAGCTTGTTCACATCGCGTCCAGCCTTAGCCGCGGATCTCTTATAGAGCTCGACAAGCGGCGCAAAGCGCTCCGGCATGCCGCCAATGATCGCATAAGCAACCGGCAAGCCGAGTCTGCCGGCCCGGACGGAAGATTCTGCGTTACCGCCGGTGGCAATCCAGACGGGAAGCGGTTCCTGAACGGCCCGTGGGTACACGCCAAGATTGTCAATAGCCGCACGATGACGGCTGCCTCGCCAGCTTACCTTCTCTGACTCCCGGATAGCGAGCAGAAGCTCAAGATTCTCTTCATACAATTGATCGTAATCATTCAAGTTGTAGCCGAACAGCGGGAAGGATTCAATGAACGAGCCGCGGCCCGCCATAATCTCGGCGCGTCCGTTCGAGATGGCATCCAGCGTCGCAAACTGTTGATATACGCGTACCGGATCATCCGAGGACAGAACGGTCACGGCGCTGGTCAGCCGAATATGTTTCGTTTGTGCCGCCGCTGCCGCCAGGATGACCGCTGGGGCAGAAGAAGCATACTCATACCGGTGGTGCTCGCCGATGCCGTAGACGTCAAGTCCGACCTGATCGGCTAGAACAATCTCTTCTACCGACCGACGAATTCGTTCGGTATGGCTAATGCGCTCACCTGTCACCGGATCCGTCGATGCCTCCAAAAACGTACTAATTCCAATTTCCAGATCAACAACCGGTTTATCGGTCATCGTGTTCGCCTCCTTTATTTTAATATCACTTTATAATATATAGTAACATAACTATAGTTAGTTTGAAAGAACATCAAAAAGATGTCCCGTTTGTCGGTTGCTTGTTATCCTCGGCCAGTCGCTCATTTCAATATTGCCCGCCCATCCGCATTCCCATCCATCTATGATTCGATTACAGATAGCGACTCATGAATGGTGAACATGGCTATAGGATTATCTAAAACTGAGTCTAGATTATGAGAAGCGCTTATTGTTAGAATGAAAGGTGGGAAATCAACAGGAGGTGAACGGATGATGTTCAGAATCATCATCATATTAATCACTGCAGCTACCCTGATAACCGCTTGTAACAGCAATGAAGCAGCGAAGGACGACCGCGAGGTTATCATTGAAAATCAGGAATCTGTAACTACAGATGGGAAACATGGAGATCAACAAAACGAAAAGAAATTCGAACAGGCTCCAAATCAATCGAAAGAAAGTGAAGATCATAAGAAGTGGGCTTCACTTCCCGAATATAACAAGATTGTCGAACAAATCGGCAGCGGAGATTATGAGTTCGAAACGGAAACCGATAACAAGGGAAAACGTGTCCTTCTTATTGCTGATAAAGATGGAAATAAGCAATACAAAACCATATATATTAAAAACACGAAGCATCTAAAAATCATAAAAATAAAAGGAGAAGGACTCCTTTTCAACGGAATTCTAGACTAACCTAGTCGTATTGAAGTGAAATATAAGGAATGGGGAAGCGGGTGCTGATGCAGTCCTTTTTCCCCGACCCTAGTCCAGTATAAATCCCGACGTTTGTACGACTCTCTCAATTTTTTCCTCGACTACAATGATGGAAGAGCATCATTCGTATGGATCATCGGATGATTGAATGAGAGCGTCTATCACGAATTAGGGAGCTGAAACTGTGAAAAAGGTTAAAAAAGCGTTCATTTACATCGGAGTAGCCATTCTTTTATTGGTTGGGGTAGCATTGGTTTTTCCCACATGGACTCCTAGCATAGACGGCACAAACAGCATAAGCGTACTTGAGGAAGTCGAAATTAATGGGACGGGCCATGAATTGATGATACGGGGACAGGATAAGAACAATCCCGTTGTCATTTTCTTACACGGCGGACCGGCTGTATCGGAAATCCCTTATGTAACCAAATACCAAGACCTATTAGAGAAGCATTTCACAGTTGTTCGTTACGATCAGAGAGCCGGAGGGAAGTCGTATCACTTTGGAGAGGATTATTCCAATCTGTCTACGGATCTATTAGTGAAGGATGTATTGGCTTTGACAGATTACATAGCGGCTCGTTTTCATCAAGAGAAGGTCATATTAGCAGGCCATTCCTTCGGTACTTATATTGGCATACAAGCTGCACAGCAAGCACCTGAGAAATATAAAGCTTATATTGGAATCGGACAGATGTCCAATGTTACGGAAAGCGAAAAGGATGCACTGCAGTTCACGCTTGATCAGGCAAAATTGAGCGGCGACACAACCGATGTGGAGTACTTGCAAGAGTTAACGGAAAAGGTGCAAAGCGGAGAACAATTAACTCCACGCAATTATGTGGGCAAATATGGCGGTACGGCAAGATTGATCGATGTGAATGCAGACATGGATAGAGGCTTGTTCGGACCGGAGTATAACTTGCTGGATCGCATTCGTTTTTATCGCAGCGTCTCGAATGCACAAGAAGTATTGATAGGGCAGGCACTGAAGAAGCCATTGCCTACATTTGTTACCAAGCTGGACGTACCGGTCTATTTCATTATGGGGCAGTACGATTACATGACATCTGCGAAAGCAGCCAAAACGTATTTTGATCAAATCGATGCAGTTAAAAAGGAATTTATCACATATGATCAATCCGCTCACTATCCGCAATTTGAAGAAAAAGAGAAGTTCTCGCAATGGATGGTGGACTCGTTTGCAAAATGATGGATTTCAGACTAAAGTCTTGAACCTATGTTTATGACTGCCGCTAATTCGATGAGTGAATCAGGCATTGTATGGGTTGAATCGATCAGAATAAGCGGGGACGATGAAACGAACTGATGATAGGTCTGTCACACGATCGCACAGAATGACAGGATGGCAAGAGGCAGCCTTGATAAGATGTACGCAGAGAGGAGCTATTGCGAATGGAATGGTTGAACCGAATGATGTCGGCGCTTGATGTAATTGAAGCGAAGATACAGGAGCCCTTGGATATGGCGGAGCTTGCGAAGGCGGCGTATTCTTCTCCTCATCACTTTCAGCGGATGTTCTTTATGGTGACTGGGATGACAGTGGCTGAGTATGTGCGGAAACGGCGCTTAACCTTGGCGGCTCAAGAGTTAGCGATGAGTGGTTCTAAAGTGATCGACGTCGCGATGAAGTATTGCTACGATTCGCCAGAATCGTTCTCTAAAGCGTTCCGCAAGCTGCATGGCATCTCGCCCTCGGAGGCTCGAAATTCGGGTGTTCAGCTGAAGGCCTTTCCTCGCATCTCCTTCCACCTATCATTGAAGGGAGACAAAGAAATGGATTATAGAATTGTACAGAGAGAGGCGTTTACCGTAGTAGGAAAGTCGATCCAGACGACCACGAAAGAGGGAGAAAATTCGATCGAGATTCCGAAGTTTTGGCAAGATAGTCACGCGGATGGAACCGTCGCTAAAATTGCTGCACTGGGTAAAAATCAAGATACCCTAGGCATTTGCTATGGCGCGCAGCCGGGTGGAGAGGTCTTTAACTACGCGATTGCAGTAGAGACGGATCGGACAGAATCAGAAGGTGAGTATGATTTTATTCAAATTCCAGCTGCGACATGGGCTGTATTTACCTCAACAGGCCCAATGCCTGATTCCATTCAAGACGTATGGAGCCGCATCTATCAGGAATGGTTCCCATCTACAGACTACGAGCAAGCCGAAGGTCCCGATTTTGAGCTGTATCCACCAGGCAATCCGTGGGAAGAGGACTATCGCTGCGAGGTATGGATTCCAGTTATAAAGAAATAAATACAAAAGTAGAGCAGGTTCGCTTAACATAGCAGCAGTAGTCATGGACTCTTTTTCAGTCCGCGGCTGCTGCTGTTTTTATTACGGTAATCTTTTGTCGTAGATCATTACTATTATTGAAAGACACTTTGAAGATGCTTATTCCTCTGAATACTCATCGCCGCAATAAATGTTTTATTGTAATGATTGGGTAATATACCATTACATGATAGAAAATGATATGAAAATATATATATAGACAAATTCCACTTTACTTTGACAAACTTTATTTGTTACTATTTGTAAAGGAATGATTTGGAATCCTATGTACTGAGTGGGGGAGGAGGTATTAAGTATTAATTTAGTGTTTGGCTTGTAAATTAGTGAATTATAAGGAGTAGCTATGATGAGTATAATTGACGATCTCTCGAGAATTATATTGGATGAAAGCCGAATTAGTAATCATTATCAATTGCTTCTTGAGCACGGAAAGGATCAATCATCTTATCACCCGGTTCACTTGCCCGATGTAGTAGTCTTTCCGAAAAATAAGGATGAAATCAGGGATATAGTAAAATATGCCTTCGAGTCTAATATTCCAATTGTTCCATTTGGATTGGGAAGTAGTGTAGAGGGACAAGTTATACCCGTTCAAGGAGGCATAAGCCTTGATCTGACGCGCATGAATCGAATTTCGGAAATTCACCCGGATGATTTTGTTGTCAAGGTGGAACCTGGAGTGACGAGGAACCAACTCAATCAAGCACTTAAACAACACAACTTGTTTTTTCCAGTTGATCCTGCAGTAGATGCTACTATTGGTGGTATGGCTGCTACTAATGCAAGCGGTACCAATGCGGTTAAGTATGGTGCTATGAAAGATCAGGTATTAGGGCTGGAGGTTATTCTAGCGAATGGGGATGTTATCAGCACGGGTGGTTCCTATATAAAATCAGCTGCTGGCTATAATCTCTCGGGTCTATTTGTAGGTTCAGAAGGCACATTAGGGATTTTTACAGAATTGATCTTGCGTGTTTACAGTATCCCTGAACATACTATAACGCTTAGAGCAGCGTTCCCTGATGTATTGAATGCGAGTAAATCTGTAGTAAAGATGATGAAAGAAAATCTGTCTATAGGTTGTGTTGAACTTGTGGATGAAAAAACCGTTTCTGCGATAAATAGGTTTAAAAATATGGAGTTATCTCCACATCCTCAATTGTTTTTAGAACTATCAGGGAAAGAAAATATTGTGCATAATGATTTAATTATTGCTAAGGAAATAATTATGACGGAAGGTTGCACAGATATTGAATATGCGCTAAATCCACAAGAACGTGAACAATTGTGGGCAGCAAGACATGAAGCTGCATTTGCCATTCAATCCTTAGAACCGCATAAAAGGCTTCTAGCAACTGATGTATGCGTGCCGATTACAGGGTTGCCTAAAGCAATCCAATACATGAGACAGATTATGGACGAGCACCAACTAGAAGGAGCAATCCTTGGACATGTCGGCGATGGAAATTTTCATGCTGTATTTGCTGTAGATCCCGATAATGAAAGTGATGTTCAAAGAGCTAAAGCTGTAAATGATGCTATTGTTGATTACGCCTTAAAAAATAGAGGAACTTGCAGCGGTGAGCATGGAGTAGGAATTGGGAAAATGAAATATCTACATCAACAACACGGCAATCTTCTATTAACTATGAGCGAAATCAAGAAACTTTTTGATTCTAAAAATATACTGAATCCTGGAAAAATGATTGTTTGAAATACCAACAAGTTAACAATGTTTGGAGGAGATAGGTATGAATCAAATGCTGCAAACATGTGTGGAGGATCCTAAAGTATTGGATGTAAAGGATATCGACTACATTGAAATCTATACCGGAAATGCCAAACAATCCGCCTTTTATTATAGTAAAATGTATGGTTTTCAAATTACCGGATATAGTGGGCTAGAGACTGGAAACAGGGAATTTTCGTCGTACTTTTTGGAACAGGCAGATGCTCGTTTAATTGTCACCAGCCCCTATTCGGCAGAACATTCAATTGCTGAATTTATTAACAAGCGCGGAGATGGAGTTCGGGATATTGCATTACTGGTAGATGATGTAGACAAAGCTTACAACGATGCTCTTCAAAATGGTGCTATAGGCATGACAGAACCGTATGAACAAAACGATGAGCGCGGGATAATCAAGAAGGCCGTCCTTAAGACATTTGGAGAAACTATACACACTCTAGTGGAAAGAAAAAATTATGAAGGTGTATTACTTCCGGGATATAAATCAATCAATCATAAAGTTGCTAACAATAATGGAATTGTTCGATTTGATCATCTTGCGATATGTGTAGAAAATATGCAGGAATGGATTAGTTATTATGAAAAGGTACTAGGTTTCTCGATGGTAAAACAATTTCATAAAGATGAAATTAGTTCTAAAGCTTCTGCGCTTATGACGAAAGTGTTGCAGAATGGAACAGAACGTATCAAGCTCGCGGTGATTGAACCTGCTGAAGGAAAGAAAAAATCGCAAATTCAAGAGTTTATTGAATATAACAAAGGAGCAGGGGTCCAGCATATCGCGGTATTAACTGAAGATATCCTGAAAACGGTAGAAACACTTCAGAATAATGGGGCTGAGTTTTTATATACACCTGATACATACTATGAAATGTTACCGTCTCGGGTTGGAGAAATTGATGAATCCATTGAAATGCTGCGAAAATTAAAAGTTCTTGTAGATCGAGACGAAGAAGGCTATTTGTTACAAATTTTTGCCCAGCCGATACAAGATAGACCAACTTTATTTTTTGAAGTGATCCAGCGGAAAGGATCGCGCGGTTTTGGAAACGGAAATATCAAGGCGTTATTCGAATCTGTTGAGAGAGAACAAGCTCTCCGCGGAAACCTCTAAGAATATACTTATCAAACACCAGCCTGCACAATTCTCCTGTCTAATCTTGAAATAATACTTCTATAGACGATACATCACACAATTAAACTAGCTTAGATAGTAAAAATAATAGTTCATTTATTTAATATGCGATTGAAGCAAATGCTACCGCCAGAAAATTTGAAATTTTTAGTCCCACTGATTTTGATAGAAACAAGGAATTATTGGTAAAATATTATTCTTTATAGGAGATGAATGTAATGTGTCAATGGATCTTTATTAATGATACGTATGTTCAAAAGAAGGATGCCAAAGTTTCGATTTATGATCATGGTTTTTTGTTTGGCGACGGAGTGTTTGAAGGAATAAGAGCTTATAACGGGAATGTATTTCGATTGGCGGAGCATATTCGGCGCTTGTTTGATTCTGCCCAAGCGTTGTTGATGCCGGTTCCTTATACGTTTGAAGAAATCGAAACAATT
This sequence comes from Paenibacillus sp. E194, assembly GCF_000935845.1. Taxonomy (NCBI): domain Bacteria; kingdom Bacillati; phylum Bacillota; class Bacilli; order Caryophanales; family Paenibacillaceae; genus Paenibacillus; species Paenibacillus sp. E194. Next base: position 8,355 of record NZ_JMDX01000121.1, on the reverse strand, counting down.
GTAAAAGAAACGCTTAAAAAAAATAATTTAGAGACTGCATACATTAGAATTATTTTGACAAGAGGCGAAGGCGGAGGTTTTAGTCTTGATCCGTTCATATGTAAGGAACCCCAGTTTATTGTGATCACGGAATCATTTGATGCTTTCCCAGATACGTTTTATAAGACAGGTATCGAGATTGTGACGGTACCTACAAGAAGAAATCGTTCGGATGTACTGAGTCCTCAGGTAAAATCACTCAACTATTTGAACAACATTATGGTTAAAATTGAGGCGATTATGGCAGGGGTACAGGACGGGCTGATGCTGAATACAGAAGGTTATGTTGCAGAGGGTACGACGCAAAATGTTTTTGTTGTAAAACGAGACGTGTTGTACACGCCACCTTGCTCCCAAGGAGCTTTGGAAGGAATTACTCGAAATGCAGTCATGGAAATGGCAGAAGGCTTAGGCTACACGGTGAAAGAGCAAGCATTAACCAGGTACGATGTTTATACGGCAGACGAAGTATTTATGACGGGAACGGCCGCTGAAATTATTGCAGTTGTCAAAGTCGATGGGCGCGTCATTGGTAACGGAAAGCCTGGCATGCATACCAATAAACTATATGACCTTTTCAAATCTCATGTATTAGGAAATTAATAAATAGATCGCTTATTACCATAAGTTCATATGCAAGGGAGGGGTAAAAATTGCTCCTCCCTGTATTTATATGATGATGTAATTACATGGGGTGTGAGAAGGGATGGAAGTCTGTGTTGTTGACAACCTCAACTAATTTTTTTGCCAATGCGACGTTATCCGAAAATGCGAATTTTCCCATCATATCTTCTGCGGGGCTAGTTGAAAAGGGATTAATCGGTGTAGCTGCTTTTTTTCTTGTTTTAATTGGAGCTGTTCTTATACAAATTATTCGTAGACAACGAACATTTATTCCGAATACCCCTGTTAAAACGATCGTTTTTCATACGTTGATGTGTATCGTTTTTGTCGGGCTGTTTACGCTGTGCATCTCTTACTTACCTAATGTGTTGTCGCTGTCGCAAGGTCCTCCTGAATTTAGGGAAACCGAAAAGTTATTGCAAAACGGACTAGGGATGTTGTATTTCGGAGTCTTGTTGTTTTATTTATATCTGTTGTTAGTGTTTTGCTTTCCGAAACGAAATAACGATAAATCCTTCATTCCGATAACTGTGTTAAGTATTGTAAGTGGTTTTGGTGGATCGCTTATCATTGTTATTTTAAACCAAGCAATCGCGAGTCGAAATATCGTATGGTCGCTATATTTTTTGCTTGCCATCTTCATTTCCGTATACGGGGGAAGAACGGTCAGAATAAAATTAATAGAATTGATGAACCGCATGGTTTATGAAAAAAGAACTAGTTTGATTGGCAGCATATTGAAAGCCCCTTACTATAAAATGGAAAAAATGGATAAAGGAAATATCAGGGCATGTTTGAATAATGACACGGAAATGATCAGTCAATTTGCAACGGAAGTTGTATCTATCATAACCAACAGTATTACATTATTAGGTTGTTTCCTTTATTTAGGGGCGTTAAATTTTTACGCTTTGCTGTTTACGGTCTCTGTGATTTTAGTAGCGGCTACCCTGTACTTTATTACTTCTCGAAGTGCGGGAGCATTTTGGATGAAAAATCGCGATATACAAAATCAATTTTATAAGTATATTGACGATCTTATTAATGGATTTAAAGAATTGAGTTTACGCAGTTCAAAACGAAACGATTTCAAAAAGGATATTTTTCAGAGCTGCCGAGATTTTTATGAAACTCGGGTACGGGGAGAATATAAATTTATCAATGTATCAATGTTTGGAGATCTATTGTTTGTCGTAGTTGTGGGAACGATTGTTTTCCTTTTCCCTCTAATTTTTTCAGATATTATGACAGACCATTTAGTGACATATGTATTTACCTTCCTATATATGTCAGGACAGGTCACGGCTTTGTTAGGGAGCATTCCTCGTTTAACGATGATTAAAATCAGTTGGGAACGGCTTAATAATACGCTTAAAGAAATTGAACAAATCGAATATACAGAAGATGTGGAAGATACTGATTGTGAGAAACTCAATGATATGGAAAACGAGTTTATTCATTTGGAGTTTAAAGATGTTTCATTTCAATACGATAAAGGGGATAAACAGTCATTTACAGTAGGTCCGTTCAATTATGTTTTCCAATCTGGCGAAGTCGTATTTATAACAGGGGGAAATGGAAGCGGAAAATCTACGCTCGCTAACTTGATAACAGGTCTATATATTCCGGATAAAGGAGAAATAACTTTAAATGGTAGCCGGATTAAAAGTCATGATTTAAGCGAAAAATTCACGACTGTGTTCAGTGACTTTTATTTATTTGATAAGTTATACGGCATTCGGCATACAGATAAAAACGAGGAAATACAAAAGTATTTGAAGCTATTGCGAATGGAAAATAAGCTATCAATGGAAGAAGGCAACTTTAGCACCCTTATGTTATCTACGGGACAAAAGAAAAGGCTAGCTTTGCTAATCAGCTATCTCGAGGATGCCCCGATCTTCCTTTTCGATGAATGGGCAGCTGATCAAGACCCTGAGTTTCGCAAGTTCTTTTATGATCAGTTACTCCCCGATTTAAAGAAAAGAGGGAAATGTATTATTGCCATTACTCATGATGATGCTTACTTCCATGTTGCAGATAAACGAATCAAGCTGGAATTAGGTTGCATAGTTACGCCTAATAACAGTTCAGAACCAATAGGAGTATGATAATGAGCAATATTAAATTGTTTTGTATTCCGTATGCTGGTGGATCCGCAGCTATATACAATGAATGGAAAAGTTTATTGGATGTTTTTGTAGAGCTTATTCCGGTGGAACTGGCAGGTAGGGGGAAACGTTTCAACAGTCCGCTTTACAAATCTATTCATGATGCTGTCCAAGATATTTCAGAACAAATTGTTCCACACATTGGTAAAGGAATGTATGCCGTATGGGGGCATAGCATGGGGGGAGTAATTGCTTACGAGTTAAGTCATTTTATGTTGCAGCAGAGACATCCGCTTCCCATTCATTCATTTTTCTCAGGCAGTACTGCCCCTAATCTTCGTAAGAAGGACAATCCAATACATCAATTGCCTAAGGAACAATTTCTAAAGGAAATTAAGGAAATGAACGGAACTCCGCAGGAGTTTTTTCAAAACAAGGAATTAATCGATTTGTATCTTCCTATCTTGCGAAATGATTTCATGATTGTTGAACAATATAAGTATGAAGTAAAAGCTGATAAATTGAACACTAATTTCAGTATTTTGTACGGGAGCGAGGAGTCTTTTAAAAATGAAGTAAAAGAATGGAGCCTGCACACTTCCAACAGGTGCAGTTTTCACGAATTTCAAGGGGGGCATTTTTTTCTCTTTGATCATATTCGGCAAATCGCAAGCTTAATCAATAACACCTTGGTACCTTATAACTCCTTAAGAGGGGAGATACGGAGGAGGGATCTTGATTGAATTCTAGATTTCGTCAGGTTTATTCATTAACTCATCCACAAAAGAGGATATGGTACATGGAAAATCTATATCCTCAAACCGGCGTGTCAAATCTTTGCGGAAGAATACATATTAATAGGAAAATAAATCATGAGATTCTTACCAGGTCTTTTAATGCCATTATTTTGGCCAATGATGCGCTGCGTCTTCGATTTTTCATAGATAATAATGAGCCGAAGCAATATGTGAGCGTCCATCAAGATCGAGAATTTGATTATTTTGATTTTAGTCAGGAAAAAGATGAGCATGCATTGAAAGAATGGATAAATGAGCAGTCGAATAAATCGTTTTCTTTATACGATTCAGATCTCTTTTATTTTGCACTGTTAAAAATAAAAGAAGATAACTATCAGGTCTTTATAAAAACGCACCATATCATTCTTGATGGAATCAGCATGAACTCCATCGGATTCCAATTTCTAAATATATATCATAGCCTTTTAGAGCAGGATATTACAGCAGAGGCACTTTCAATTCAACCGTCCTATACCAACTTCGTTTTAAACGAAGAGCTTTACCTAAATTCAAAACGATTTGAGAACGATAAAAATTACTGGGAAGAGCAATTTGTAACACTGCCTGCATTTACAGGGCTTAAGCAGTATAACCCATATCTCATGGGTACAAAAAGCTCAAGAACATCAATTTCGGTTTCAAATGAATTGCGTAATCGCTTATTATCTTTTTGCAAAATGCAAAACGTAACTATGTATCCTCTATTTCTAGCAGCCATATATATCAATCTGTATCGATTAACTTCATTAACCGATGTGGCGCTAGGATCTTTGTATTCTAATCGTACAACCAGAGAAGAGAAAGTAATGATGGGGATGTTCGTAAGCACTGTCCCTTTCCGAATGCAGATAGAACCTGAAAGTAACTTCGTGAATTTTGTGCATAAAATTATTAAAGAACAAAAATCTATTCTACGCCATCAGAAATATCCCTATGACTTACTGGTTCATGCGCTGAGAGAAAAACACGGAAATCTAGACAAACTTTTCGGCATTATGGTTGAGTACCAGGTAATGAAGTGGGAAAAAATAGGTGAAATCGATTATTTCCCGGAGATACTCCCTTCCGGAGACGAAATAAATGATTTTGTTATCCATATTAAAGATCTTGTTGATAGCGATTCTATAGTAATAGATATCGATTATAGAATTGATTTATTTGAGAAAGATGAAATAGAGAGTTTTATCAAATATGCTTTGGATATTTTGTATGAATCGCTAGGTAATCCTGAAAAAACAATCGCCGAATTCAGTTCTGCAACGCAAGATGAAGTATACCGGATCGTAAATGTTTTTAATGATACTTGTTCGGATTATCCAGAAGAAAAGACGATTCATGAGTTGTTTGAAGAGCAAGTGAAGCGAGTACCGGAGCAAACGGCGATTATATTCGAGAACAAAAGATTAACGTACCAGGAGCTGGACGAACGTGCTAACCGAATTGCACGGATACTGAGAGAACAAGGTGTTCAGCCAGATGGTGTCATAGGAATAATTGCAGAGCGCTCTGTGGAAATGGTAGTGGGTATTTTCGCCATACTGAAAGCAGGTGGAGCCTATCTGCCGATCGATCCGGAGTATCCGGAAGAACGGATCCGATACATGTTAGAAGACTCGGGTGCGCTTCTGCTGCTCATTCAACCTCATCTGAGGGAGCGGGCCAATATACAAGGAATCCTTGTGGGGGATTCCGCTCGGTTTGCTGGTGAAGTGTTGGATTTAGCGCTTGACGAAGAGGAGATTGGAAATCGAGCAGATAATTATCCGATGGACTGCGCGCCGCAATCTGCTGCGGGTTCTCAAAATCTGGCCTATATCATCTATACATCAGGCTCGACGGGAAAACCAAAGGGCGTCATGATCGAGCATCATTCGCTTGTTAACCGACTAAAGTGGATGCAGAAGAGCTATCCATTGGGCGGGACGGATGTTATTTTGCAGAAGACCCCATTTACTTTTGACGTTTCGGTATGGGAAATGTTTTGGTGGGCGTTAGAAGGAGCACAGCTCTGCCTGTTGGAACCAGGGGGGGAGAAAGATCCGGACACCATCGCAGCGGCGATTCAGGAACACCAAGTGACGACGATGCATTTCGTACCTTCGATGCTGAGCGCATTTTTGGAATATATAGATATTCGTAGTGGAAGTAACGATCTAAGCTCATTGAAGCAAGTGTTTGCAAGTGGGGAAGCGCTGCAAGTTGGACATGCGGAACGATTTCATCAGTTACTCGGAGAAACGAATGGAACGAGGCTGACGAATCTATATGGCCCGACGGAAGCGACAATTGACGTAACTTATTTCGATTGCATGCCGGGAACCCAAAGGACTACCGTGCCGATCGGCAAGCCGATAGACAATACGCGAATGTATGTATTGGACGAGCAAATGCGTTTGCAGTCGATCGGAGTGCCGGGTGAATTGTATATTGCAGGGGTTGGCCTAGCTCGAGGTTATATGAACAGGCAGGAGTTGACGGAAGAAAGATTTATAGCTGATCCGTTCTTCCCTGGCGAGCGGATGTACCGAACGGGAGACCTGGGCAGATGGCGTTCGGATGGGAACATTGAATATTTGGGCCGCCAGGATCATCAGGTAAAAATACGCGGATACCGAATCGAGTTGGGTGAAATTGAAGCGTCCTTGCTGAGTCATGAATCGGTTAGGGAAGCGGTAGTAATTGCGAAACAGGACATACATAGAAACTCGTATTTATGCGCATACGCCGTAACAGTAAACACGCTGAATGTTGCGGAACTGCGTCAATGGTTGGGACAACAACTGCCAACCTATATGATACCTTCATTCTTCGTTGAGTTGGAGCAGATGCCGCTTACACAGAACGGGAAGTTGGATCGTCGGGCATTGCCGGAGCCCAAGGCGAACGACGAGGGCGTCATAGAGTATGTGGCACCGCGAACGGAAATGGAAGCTCGGATTGCTGAAATTTGGCAGAGTGTGCTTGACGTGGAACGGGTTGGGGGTAAGGACAACTTCTTCGACCTTGGTGGACATTCATTGAAAGCGATGTCGCTTGTGGCACGGATGCACAAGGAATTAAACGTGAACGTTCCGTTGCGAACTGTGTTCCAAGCACCGACGTTGGAACAGCTTGCACAAGCGGTAGCAGGGATGGAACAGCACTTTTACGCGTCGATCGAGCCGGTTGAAACAAGAGAGTATTATCCAGTCTCATCTGCTCAAAAACGGCTGTATATCCTGAACCAATTGGAGGGTGCGGGGCTTAGTTACAACATGTCGGGAATATTTACGGTTGAAGGGCCGCTTGATGCGAATCGTTTGGAGCAGGCGTTCCGTGAGCTGGTTGCACGCCATGAATCGCTGCGCACCTCATTTGAAATGGTAGATGGAGAGCCGGTACAGCGCGTGTACGAGCAAGTGCCGTTTATGATAGAGAGAAAGCGACTTCCAAGATCAGGACGCATTCAAAAAGATGTGGAAACATTGAACAAACATATTGCTGGGCAGGTAGAAGCGTTCGTGCGCCCGTTCGATTTGGGGCAAGCACCGCTGATGAGGGTAGGACTTATTGAAGTAGAAGAGAATCACCATCTCTTCTTATTTGATATGCATCATATTGTTTCCGACGGGGTCTCGGTAAATGTGCTGATACAGGAATTGACGCGTTTGTACGAAGGAGACAGCTTGCCGGAACTTCGGATTCAGTACAAAGATTATGCAGCATGGCAGCAGTCGCTGGCCCAAAGCGAGACGGTGCAGAAGCAGGAAGCGTTCTGGCTGGAGACATTTGCCGGGGACATCCCGGTGTTGGAGCTACCGACGGATTATGCGCGTCCGGCGATGCAAAGCTTTGCCGGGGACGTGGTGCACGCTGAACTCGACTCGGACGTGACCGCAAGTTTGCGCCTGATCGCTGCGGATACGGGAGCGACGATGTATATGGTGCTGCTGGCAGCATATACGGCGCTGCTGTTCAAGTATACCGGCCAAGAGGACATCGTCGTGGGCACGCCGATTGCTGGCCGTCCGCATGCGGACTTGGAACCGCTCATCGGGATGTTCGTCGGTACGTTGACAATGCGGAACTATCCGGCGGGAGACCGGACGTTCGTGGAGTTCGTGCAGGAGGTAAAAGAACGGACGCTTATAGCGTTCGAGAACCAAGATTATCCGTTCGAGGAACTGGTAGAGAAGCTGGATGTGCGCAAGGATTTGAGCCGCAATCCGCTGTTTGACACGATGTTCGCGATGCAGGGCGAAGATAATCCTAATATCGGGATGTCCGAGCTTCGGTTTACGCCGTACGAGACGCCGCATACCGTGGCCAAATTTGATCTAACGCTCAATGCGCATGAGACCGAGCATGGCATTCTGCTAAGTCTGGAGTATGCGACGGCCTTGTACGGAAAATCGACAATGACGCGCATGTCCGAGCATTTGGTGCATCTGCTGCGGGAAGTGGCGGCGAATTCCAGCATCCGATTGGACGAGATTCGCTTAATAAGCGAGGCGGAGCAGGAGCAGTTGCTGACCAAGTTCCAGCCGAAAGCCGCAGCCGAGGAGAGCCGAATACCGGAGAATGCCGTCTTCTATCGATTGTTCGAAGAGCAGGCGAAGCGGACGCCGGAGCAGGTGGCGGCCGTGTATGAAGAGCAGCGGATAAGCTACGGGGAATTGAACGAGCGAGCCAATCAATTGGCGCGCGTGCTGCGCCAAGATGGCGTGCAAGCGGACGATATCGTCGGCCTGATGATCGACCGCTCGCTGGATATGCTGATCGGGGTATTGGCGGTCATGAAAGCG
>NZ_JMDX01000120.1:0-17997 GCF_000935845.1 Paenibacillus sp. E194 | reverse complement strand
AAGGCATCCTGCATTCGCCGTCTTGGCAACCCAGGCGGCTGGGTTCAGCGATAAGGAACGCTCTGGCGGCGGACCGCTGATCGATATCGGCGTTCACGTAATCGACCTGTGCTGGTACTTGATGGGCAAGCCGAAGGTGAAATCAGTTAGCGGCAATGCGTATTATAAGCTTGGCAATCGCAACCACATCGAGCACTTGGACTTCTATAAGGCAGCGGATTATGACGGTGGCAAGGCGAACACGGTTGAGGATATGGCAAATGCGCTTATCCGCTTTGAAAATGGTGCATCCCTTGCGGTGGACTGCAGCTTCTCGCTTCATGTGCAGAAGGATGATATGTATGTAAAATTGTTCGGCGACAAGGGTGGCGCTGAAGTAGAGCCTGAGTTGAAGATCATTGGCGAGAAGCATAACACAATCTTGAACATGACGCCGCAAATCGATCATCTGACATTTGACTTCAACAATGGCTTCCAAGGCGAAGTCGATCATTTCATCGATTGTGTGCAAGGTCGCACAGAGACGATCTGCCCAGCAGAGGATGGCGTAGAAATGATGAAGATTTTGTGCGGCATTTATGAGTCTAGCACCAAAGGAACAGAAGTTGTTTATTCCTAAGAAAAGTCAAAGCGATTAATGAAAATGCAGCCGTTGCAGTACCATTATGATCGAAGGAGCGAATACCATGACGATAATTACGAACCCTATCGGAGTCATTACAGATAGCTTCCGCATTCCTGTAAGGGAAGCATTGGTGAAAGCTAAGGAAGTGGGCGCTGACGGTGTCCAAATCTATGCGGTTAGCGGAGAAATGGATCCGGCAAACCTGTCGCCTCAAGCACGTAAAGAAATGCGCAGTTATATTGAATCACTCGGTCTGCACATATCTGCATTGTGCGGTGACTTGGGCGGACACGGCTTCCAAGACAAGGAGGCGAATCCGGCTAAGGTGGAGAAGTCCAAGCGTATTCTGGACTTGGCTCTTGATCTGGGAACCAATGTGGTAACGACGCATATCGGTATCGTGCCGCATGAGCAGAATTACATTTTCGAAGCGATGCAGCAATCTTGTGAGGAGTTGAGCCAATATGCGAACAGCCTTGGCGCACACTTCGCTATTGAGACGGGACCAGAGCCTGCTGCACACTTGAAGTCTTTCCTCGATACATTGACTGGCAAAGGGGTAGCTGTCAACTTCGACCCTGCGAATATGGTCATGGTTACAGGGGATGATCCGGTACAAGGCGTTCACACGTTGAAAGATTATATCGTGCATACGCACGTGAAGGACGGCGTGAGACTGCGTGAGGTTGATCCACGTACCGTATACGGCATGTTGGGGTTCGAGCCAATGTCGCATGAGAAGATTGCGGAAATGGCAACGAGCGGTCCATTCGAAGAGTTGCCGCTTGGCGAAGGCAAGGTTGACTTCGATGCATACTTCCAAGCGCTCGTTGATATCGGCTACAAAGGCTATTTAACGATTGAGCGTGAAGCAGGCGCAACACCAGAAGTAGACATCCGCAAGGCCGTGGAATTTATTAAGCGTTATAGATAAGAAGTTAATAATAAGTAAATAGAAGAAATGAGCATCTTTTTAGTGGACATAGTAAACGTATTTAAAGCGATTATTATAAGAAGCTATGAAGGTGCTTTTTTTATCGATGAATCGTACTATCAAACGGCTTTAGTAAATATCGGGCTGCTATTTCAATTGAATTATGTAAGTAACCCAACAGGCTCGAGCAATCGCGAATATATGGGACTCTAAGTCAAGGTGCAGTTGAGCTTATCAATTAGAAAAATACATTTCAACATGCTTATAAATTCTGAACATAGCGTACAGATGAGAATTGATATAAATGCGTGTGAATTTGAAAATTTACATAAAATTAAGAGAAAAAGAGTTATATTTTTACATTGCTTCCTCTTATAATGATTAAGATTAAGGTTCTAGATATCTAGTTATATGGAATAGGAGTGGTTATGTGAACGCGATCAAAAAGTTGGCACGCATGGTGGGCGAAGTGAAGGAAGATGCATCTTGGGAGCTGAAGCTTACTCCCGGAACGAACCTGATTGATGAGGTGGGCCTCGATTCGCTTCAACTGATTCAGCTCATGTTGAAGGTAGAGGAGCAGTTCAACGTGCAAATGGATTTTGAGCGGTTCGATTACGAGCACTTGCAGACGGCTCGGGCCTTCTTAGGATTTCTGGAATCACTTGGCGCTGAGGTGCAGCTGCATGCGTAGTCCTCTCCCGGAGGAACTGCTGCTTAGATCAATGCCGCTCTATGATGGGCCGCGTCTTGTCATGGGCATGTTTGATGCAGAAGCCTATTGGCGCCCTTCCGAGCTGGCGAAGCTGCCATCTCTTCGGCCAGTACAAGAGCACGCTGCTGTCGATTATATGGACGAGCTTCTGTTCCCATTGTGCGGGGAAAATGGCATCGCCGTGACCCGTCATCCACGGAATGCGGCTCAAGCAGTCTATTTGCATGATTCAGGATTTCATTTCCGTTCGTTGACATGCAGCAACGCTCAGACGAACGGGAACGAGCAAAGGAATAAGGATGTATTCCAACTCGTATCGGAACAATGCACAGAGCCGAAATGGAAGAGATTGATGCAGGAACTCCCTCTTGCAGCTTATGCGGTCATTCCTTCTGTGGAGGAGCTTGCCCAGAAGTATGGTCTGGACAGCGCAATTCCTGATGCGGAAGCCGTTAAAGAGGTGAATTCGAAGGCGTATTCGCTTCGTCTCGCGCAGCAATTAGATATGAACCCTCCAGGCAGGTTCGCAGAGGGAACGGATGCCGTGCAGCAGATTGGTGCTGAATTGCTCAATCGCCACGGCAAGCTCATCTTGAAGGATCCCTACGGGGTATCAGGTAGCGGAAATCTAGTCGTCGACGCTCCGGCACTTCTTACTCGCCTCATTGATTATCTACGTGCACAGGAGCGGGCAGGCAAGCAGGTACAGTTGATCGTTGAGCCCTGGCTGAATAAGCAGGCGGACTTCTCTTGCCAATTGTATATCGCATCGAACGGATCGGCGGAACTGCTGGGCGTGCAGCGAATGGTGAATAGACAGCTGAATTATGGCGGTTCGTATGCAGCGGATGCATATTTAGTGAACCGATTAGCAGAAGTAGGTTACTTCGAACAAATGGAACGGTTGGCCGCTCAGATGTATATTGACGGATATTTCGGGCCCGTATGCGTCGACTCTATGCTGCTGGACAACGGTGAAGTGTATCCAGTAGTGGAGATTAACGCCCGACATTCCATGGGAATGCTTAACCATTGCTTAGACGCCCACTTGGAACGCTGGGGGCAGCGCAGCTTCTTGACCTGTCTTCAGCTTGGGCTCCCTGAACGGGAGCAGCAATCGAGTATGCAACTTAGGAGCATAGTAGAAGAAAACGCAAGAACCGCAGGAACCGCCGATCAAGATTTGTCTAGCTCCAGCGCTCAATTCGAGCAATTGTTGACAGAGTTGGATGAACTAGAACTGTTATACACGTCGGAACGTCGTACGGGCGTGATGCCATTGTCTGCAAACACGCTCTTCTCACCAACCATTCATAACCGCTCAGGACGCTGGTATGTGTCACTTGTTGCGGATAACGCTGCCGAGAGTGAGTCGTTAGGCAGTCAGCTTCATCAAGCGCTTTTGTCATTCGGCTACCGGATTTATTCATAGATAAGATGGAACAGCATCGATCGTAAGGTAGGTGTTCACACTGCTAAATACCTCACTCATTACCATTCTGACCTCGGGAAATTCGCTTGGCGCTTATGTACCGGGCATTCGGCTTGTAGAACAGCTCAGGCGGCGCGGGATCCTAGCAGAAGCCGAAGTGCTGGAGCGTCTATTCCCGGAGGAGACACGCCACAACATGATTCGTACGAAGCAGCTATTTCACAATAGCTTCGAGGCAGCCAAGATGGGAACCCGGATGGCGCGAGATATTGGTCTGACGCTGGATGAGGCGGCCGTAGCGAATCTGCTTCAGCGATGGAGGGATGAGGGAAGGTCAGCCTTCCTTGCTGTGACAGGGTTCTGGATACCTGTTCTGCAGCGATATGAGAAGATGATGCATCCTGAACCAATACGCGTAGAGTTCTTACGGCTGGATGCAGTCGATACGCCATCCTATCGTCCATATGAAGATGTATATCCCCGCTATCGCCATCATTGGCTGTACCGACTGGGGAGAGAAGGTACAAGCGAACTTCATGCCAAATTGGCCATGTCGGATACAGAATTCGTTCCCTATCCAGAACGCGAGAGACGGATTGTCGTTCACGGAGGTGGCTGGGGGATCGGTACTTATCGGAGCAAGATTGCGAATCTCCAGCGCCATTACTCACTTGCCATCGTGGCATATCATTCGGAGGAAGTACAAGATGCGCTGCCATGCGACCGAATCTATATGACCGATCCGAATTGGCACCCGTGGCTGGAGGAATCACTGTTGTATGATCGGACTATTCAAGCTGCTCCAACCAATCAAGCTGCACCAACCAATCAGACTGCTCAATCCACTCTAACCAATCAAATTGATACTGCTTATCCGCCAATGGCCGAATGGAAACGGAATGAACCGCTAACCTACGAACGGGGAACGAACGGGCCGCTGCTGTATGATGTGATTCGAAACAGCTTGGCCATTGTCAGCAAGCCCGGTGGCGGAACACTCATCGATTCACTGTCATCCGCCACCCCGCTAATTTACCTTGAGCCATTCGGCGAACACGAACGGGCAAATGCAGAGCTATGGGAACAACTCGGCTTCGGCATTTCCTATGAACGCTGGCTAGAGGCGGATTGTTCTTGGGAAATGCTGCATGAGCTGCACCATCATTTAAAAAGCAAAACGCTTTCACTATCTGATTTCGGAGGGATGTATGCATGATGCAACCGAAGACAAGTGCGACGTTAACGCGGACAGAGTTCCGTTCCTTGAAGCAGACGCTTCATAATATGAGCACGGGAAGCCGAGGCCTGAAGGAGGATCCTTCCTTCGCCTTTGATCTGCCAAGGGATATTGGCATTAAATTGAACAATGGCTGCAATTTACGTTGCAAGCACTGCTTCGAGTGGAATCCCGATGGTTACCATCATGAATTAGAGCGTCAGGAAGCCCGAAGAGAAATCGAATTCTCGTTAATCGAGAAAATATTCGAAGAAACTAGACCTTACCGCTCGCGCATGTTCCTGTGGGGCGGTGAGCCGCTCATGTACTCGAAGCTGGATGAACTGTGCGAGCTGCTGGCGACAGATCCTCGCATTGCGACGATCTGCACGAATGCGGTTCTGGTCGAGCAGAAGCTGGAATCGCTGCTTAAGCTGCCGGAGGGTGTCACGCTGCTGGCTAGTCTGGAAGGGTTCGAGGAGGAGAATGATGCGATTCGCGGACGAGGGATCTTCCAGAAGGTAATGGCAGCCATACAGCTGTTGCTGGATAAGAAGCGTTCGGGTGAGTTCAAGGGGGATGTATCGATCAGCCTGACGATCAATGACGCGATGGTAACTCGCCTGTACGAGTTCATGGAATATTTCGAAGAAGTGGGGGTCAATTCCGTTTATTTTGTCTTCCCATGGTATATTCCAGAGGCTGTCGCAGAGCGAATGGATACGTACTTTGCTGAGCATTTCGGGTGGCTGGAAGCGGCCCACGATCCGATGAAGAAGAGCTGGCATTCGTTCACATATCATTTGTCACCGGAGAACTTAGAGCCGCTGCTTGCGGAGATGGAGAAATTGCGTTCACGCGTCTGGAATAATCGCATTCGTTTTCAACCTGCATTAGAAGCTGAAGAGGTACGAGAGTTCATTATCGGCACTGAGCGTCCGGGCATGCGCCGGAAGGAGTGTCTGGCCTTATCTACACGTATGGATGTGCTGCCTAACGGCAAGGTGAATCCATGCAAGTTCTTCCCGGAATTCACGATTGCAGATTTGCGTGATTCCAGTTTGAAAGAAGTCTTCCACGGAGAGAGCTACAACAAGCAGCGCGAAGTATTGTCTTGCGGATTAACGCCGGTATGCTCGAAGTGCGTGCTTCTGTACAACAATGGCGCTTAAACGCTGACGGAAAGGAGAAGGCTCCCATGAGTGCGATTACGGTTAGAGGATTAAGCAAGACATTCGCCTATTACCGCAAGCAGAGCGGCCTAACACATTCCATTCGGAATCTATTTCATCGGGAACAGTTGTACCGTCATGCCGTTTCTTCTATCTCATTTGAGATTGAGCAGGGGGAAGCGGTCGGATTCATTGGTCCGAATGGGGCGGGGAAGACCACCACGCTGAAGATGTTGTCTGGTATCTTGCATCCAACGGATGGGGAAGCACGTGTACTCGGCTACGTGCCGTGGGAGCGCCAGCAAGCGTTCAAGCGCCGCTTCGCAATTGTTATGGGGCAGAAGAGTCAGCTGTGGTGGGATTTGCCGGCGAATGAATCGATTTATTTGAACAAATGCATCTATGGCGTGGACGATCTGGAGTACCGCAAAACGCTGGATGAGCTTGCTGAAATGCTAGACGTTACGCATTTGCTAGGTGTGCAGGTGCGGCGATTATCGCTAGGTGAACGGATGAAGATGGAGATGATTGCGGCGCTTATTCATCGGCCCCAATTACTGTTCCTTGACGAACCTACGCTCGGCCTCGATTTTGCCGCACAACAAAATGTTCGCCAGTTCCTAAAGGCCTACAAGGAGGAGAAGAAAGCGACAATCCTCTTAACAAGCCATTACATGCGTGACATCGAGCATGTATGCAGCAGGGCGCTCGTGATTCATAGCGGAGAAATTGCCTATGATGGGGAGCTTGCGCGGATGAGCGGATCATTCGGACGGCGCAAGCGAATGAAAGTACGATTTACTGCATTCGTTCCGCCTGAGCACCTGCAAGACCTTGTTCGTCTTCTTGCCGAGGTGCGGGAGCATCAAGGAATGTCGGCTGAATTGGAAGTGGCAGCGGATGAGGTGAAGCCGCTGGCACGATTGCTGCTGGATCATGATCTCGTTGAAGACTGGACGGTCGAGGACGTTCCAATCGAGGAAGTCATCGAACAACTATATGAAGCAAAATGTGCAGAACGAGAAGGGGAAGAGACGGATGGGGAAGCTTCCGGAGCAGAACGACATGCAGCAGAAGGATAAACCTAATGAGGATGGCCCTAATCAACGGGGCGACGATAGGGTGGAATCAACATCCAATCGGCGGAAGGGCGGCAAGTATGCTGCCGCCTTCGGGATCGGATTTCAATCTTCGCTCGAATACAGGTTCCAGTTCATCATTGGACTCATCAGTCTCTTCTTTCCGATCGGCATTCAGTCCCTGATCTGGAGCGCGGTGTACCGCAATTCGGAGCAGCACACACTTTACGGATATGACTACGGACAAATGATCCTGTATACGATTCTATCCGGTCTTATTGCGAAGTTCGTCATGACACAGCTGGAACACACAATCGCCGAAGACATTAAGAGCGGCGGTCTGAACGCTTATTTAATTCGCCCCATTAGTTACTTCTGGTATCGGGTATCAGCTTATGCAGGGAGCCGCGTCGTGACGGACAGTATCCTGCTCGGCTTAGTTGCAGCCGTACTGTTTGCCGCTTCCCGTTATGGCCATGCTGTGCTGTCTTCAAGCCGCATCGCTTTATTTGCTGCTGCGCTTTTGCTTGCGGCAGCCGTACAGTTTCTACTCTCCTACGCCATATGCGCCTTAGCGTTTCGTCTTGCAGAGATCTCGTACTTCTTTGTGATCACAGGTCTTATTGTACAAATTCTAAGCGGCGGCATCGTACCGCTTGAGGTATTCGGCGATACGCTTAATGGATGGTTCAATTTGCTCCCGTTCAAGTACACCATTTACTTCCCGGTCAATGTGCTGAACGGTCGATTGAGCGAGGGAGAAGCGTTAACGGGACTGCTTATCCAATGCGGCTGGATCGCTCTGCTTGCAGGAGCAGCACACCTCGCTTGGCGAGCCGGGCTTAAGCGGTACATCGGGCTGGGAGGTTGAAGATGGGATGAGAACAAAGTGGTACTCGTTATCTTGGTGTCGTTCTTGGGCTGACGGTGTGAGAAGTTACTTGCGTTTATACGGCGTGTTCGTAAAGAATTGCCTCGCTGCAAGCATGGAATATCGATTCAACTTCTGGATGGGCATTGCCGTGGAGATCGCCTTCCTCTGTGCTAAGGCCTTATATATTCTAATTGTGTATCAGACCGATCTGCATATCGGAAGCTTGACGCCAGATCATATTCTGCTGTTCATTGGCACTTATACGATGATGACAGGGCTCTACATGGGATTGTTCTATGTGAATTTCATTCGATTGCAGCAATATGTACGCGACGGTACGCTTGATCTAATGTTGACGAAACCAATATCGCTGCAATTTCTTGTGTCGCTGCGCTATGTCGATATTGGTCTGCCTATCCCGAATGTCATCGCCGGGGCGGTTATGATCGGCATCGGCTGGCATCGTGCAGGTCTGCCGCTGGACGGCAATATCGTTGGCTTCTTTGCCTTGCTGTTATCTGCGCTGCTTGTCACGTATGGCATCATGCTGCTGCCTGCGCTGCTTGCGTTCCGTTTCGTTCAGACTGGTGCGGTGACCGAGATTGCCCATTCGATTTGGGACGCGAACAATATGCCATTAGATATATTCCCACGGTGGCTGCAGCGTATCGGCGTGTACGTGATTCCAATTTTTCTAATTAGCAACTATGCTCCGAAGTTTGTGCTTCATGAGCTGGCCGCATGGGATATAGTGTGGGCTATTGCAGCACCGATCCTGCTGCTTCTCATAACGAGATGGTGCTGGAAGCGGGCAGTAGTTGGATATAGCAGCGCTGGAAGCTAGACGAGGAACGGATTCGTGTGGAAGGTAGGAAGAACATGAAGGATGGAAGTAACGAAGGAAGGTGAGGTCGAATGGCTGAGACTGAACAGGCACAGACGTTAGTGAAAGAAAGACAGCGCTATGAAGAAGGCTTCCTCGATTGTCGGAATGTTCAAGTATCGATTGCGCTGCAGAAGTGGGGAGTTCCCGTTGAGCTGTTGTACTACAATGCATGGGAGAGCACGAGCTCGATTTATGAGCACTTATATGTAAATAAGAAGCTTCCATGGTTATATGAATCCCCGTGCCTTGTCCCGTCTGAACTGGGGCTAATCGGAGTCGCCTATGATGAAGTGCAGTATGCGACATATGAAGATGCCGATACCATTTTGCAAGACGTCGACTATTCAGAACAAGCGGCCTTTCTCTGGATCGTATGCGGTGAGTCGCCATATGTGAAGCCAGGATTCTACGGGCATCCGGAATCGGTTCATTCGGTGTGGGTTCAGGGCCTAAGCACGTCTAGCCTAGACTCTGAGCTGGACAATTGCACAGCCGGAGCAGGTTACTGGGTGCGTGATACTTATCCCGAATTCGAAGGATTCGTACCAGAGACTGACTTCCGTCGAATGGTAGACAGTCCTTATGTACATCTAGAAGATAGACAGGTGTTCCTTGTACGCCGGCCCGAGCGGAATGATTCAGTAGATAAGAAGCAGATCATGGAGCGTTTCCTAGAGCGTCAGCGTGGGCTTCATGACGATGCAGCGTTCTTTGATATGATCTGCCGGACGGTGAATCAGCCGGAGCCGGAATTCTTCCCAGAATGGAAGGAACTGTACGACTGTCATTCTCATGCGTTCAAATTTCTTGCAGGTTCCCGTTATGCTTACTCCTGCTTCGCAGAGAGCTTAGTGTCAAGTGAATATCCTTGGGTACAACTGCTGCGAGACATTGCCCGCAGGGCGGATAAGTTGAAGAACGTGTTCTTAATGGCTGCACAAAGCGGTCGTGTGGATGGCCAGGTCGTTCATCGGATGTGCGCGGAATTGCACAGACTCGAACAAGAGTGGTTCGTAAGCGGCCATGTAGAGCTTGGACGAGAGGCCCAGCTTCAGAGATAGAACCGAACTGCCCGCTGATGAATGTAGGATGACGGAGGGGTAGTCCAAGTAGTCCAGTCCAAGTCCCAAACAACCAATAAGCATGCAAAAGGGGCAGCATATGCTGCCCCTTTATTCATTGTTAGGATAAGGATGATTTCAGACCGTTCTATAATTATTATTCGATAACACTTACGCAAGCGGCTTCGGACTTGTCATCGACAGCAGTTCCTGCATGTTTGACTTTCTTGCATCTCCAAGTGTGCTGCCGATCAGATTCGTAAATCCGTCAATGGTAGCCATCCGTCCGTTGTAACGTTGGAAATACTTGTGCCAGACGATGTCCAGCGCTTCGGTGCCGCTCTTCTGCACCCATTGCACCATTAGGGCAGCGCCCTTGACGCGGTAGAGCAGTTCAGAATATTGGCCGACATGGAACGCGGGAGTCGTTACCTGCTTCTGGAACAGTACGGCTGGCCATTGCTCGGATGGGATGACGAGGGCTCCGGCATCTGGATCCGTCCATGTATCCAGCGATGATAGATTCGGATACTGTCCGTTCCATATCGACATCGCCCAAGGTGCTCCCTCCTGTTCGTGACGATAGTATTGCGCTGCGAATTCAGATAATCCCTCTTCCAAAAACCCTTCCGTAAGCGCATTATGTCCGATCGCAAGTGAGAACCATTGCTTGGCAATCGATCGCAGCACATCCTGTGACAGCACACCTTGCTCATTACCCGCTGCACCGAGACGATTGAACAAGATTACTTCGTTCAGGCTGTCCGTCATTTCGGGGAATGGGGCTTCGGCGAATTTCCAATGCTTGATTGGCAATGTTCCAATCTTATCGGAATAGAATCCGATTGCATCCTGCAGCGCTGCTGTATACTTCTTCATCTGTTCCTCATCCGGCTGCTCAAAGGTGAATACAGACAGTTGTCCGCCACTAGGCAGATCAATCTTCGTCTCTATATATTTCGGGCTCGCGTAGAAGCCGAAATGACGGACATTCTGCACTTTCGAATGAACAATTTTCCTCTCATTCTCCACGCTCTGGTCAATCATGCTGCCCGTCATCGCGACATTCCATGAGGCAGGCATATTCAAGTGCACATCGTAATCCGCAGCATAGAAGAAGTCACTCTTATATTTCGGATTGTTCGGAACCCGGTTCCAACCTCCTTGAATCGAA
This sequence comes from Paenibacillus sp. E194, assembly GCF_000935845.1. Taxonomy (NCBI): domain Bacteria; kingdom Bacillati; phylum Bacillota; class Bacilli; order Caryophanales; family Paenibacillaceae; genus Paenibacillus; species Paenibacillus sp. E194. The sequence continues at coordinate 6,829 of NZ_JMDX01000120.1, read as the reverse complement.
TCGAAGACGGCTAGCTGCGGCGTCCAGTAAGTACCGCCAACATAATCATCTGTATAGGATAACCGCTGTGCGCCATACGGGACTTGGACCTCATAATGAATGCGAATCGATACGCTCTCATTAGGAGCAAGCCCCTTGTTAAGCGTGACCGTCATCGACTGGTTTGCATGCTTAAATTGCAGTGCTTTGCCCTCTAGAGTCGTTACTTTCTTCGTCGTTATCCCCCCGAAGAACCGATCATCGATGCTATGGCTGCTATGGGCATCATCCTGAGGAGATTGATTGCGAATTTGTTCGTTGCGCTGCTTGAATTGAACAGGCATCGTTTCTGGTTTGCGGTAGCTGTCGGCGAACCAATGGAAGACTAGCTCATTAAGGTTGCGATTAAATACGTTGCGAATCGTAACGACGGCCTGCGATTGTATCGTACGGGTCTGCTCATTCCATTTGGCATTTATCTGATATTGAATCGGTGAGCTGGAGGCATTCTCCTTCTTCGCTTTGCCCTCACTCTTGCCGCCCCACGCACACCCAGCTAGCAGTTGCGCCATCAGGCAGATGATAAGCAAGGTAACAGCTAGTTTCCATCGTGTTGGACGCGGTTGGAATCGCGATGTGTTGCTCATAGGTGGTCCTCCTTCCGCCGATAAATAGGTAAGGTTGTTCATAATTGTATGTTAACTCCATTGTAGTAGATTTATAGGGAGCATATCTATTGATTTGACTTACGTTAGCTTACAGTTTTGTCATGATCAATGATATGGTACTATTACTTAGGGGGATATGCATTCTATTAATTATGGAAACATCAACAACCACTAGAGAGAGAAAGGGATGAATTCGGTGATTCTCCGAAAACCGATGTTACCTCACTCGATAACCGAATCCGATATTGTTGCATTGGATTCCCTACGAACAAAGATGAATTTCTTACAAATCACATCGAAAGATGCCGAATGTCTGCGTCGTTTGGCTCCCTACATGGAAAAGTACGCAGAAGCGATCACAGACCGCCACTATGATTTACTGTTCGGACTTCCAGAAATGAAGCGAATGATCGATCAGCACAGTACTAGGGCAAGGCTCAAGGGAACATTTATCGCCTATTTGCAATCGATCCCTCAGGTTGCATTCGATGAAGAATACGTGCGAATGAGAGAGCGAATTGGGCAGGTGCACAGCCGCATACAATTAGAGCCGGAATGGTTCATTGCCTCGTTCTTGCGCGTATATGAGTACTTGGTTCCCATCATCGTGAATGATTTCCGTTCAAATGATGCATCTGCGATCTTAATGGCGCTTCACCGGATTGTGATGCTGGATGCCCAAATTGTATTGGAATCCTATCAGTCTGCAACGGAATATCGCCTGATGGACAACAATAGCGACATTATGGAAATGTTAATTCAGTCTGATGGACTGCACACACTGTTGATCGCTGCCGAGCGATCCCTTCAAGATGTATTGGACATTCAGGCTGCTACCGAGCAATTGACAGCTTCCATCGAAGAGGTGTCCGTGCAGACGGCAGATTCTGCTACGAATACGGTGAATATGATAGCGGCGCTTCAGGAGAATCGGAAGATTGTTGAAGAGACTATCGAAGGCTTCGAGAAGATGAATGATTTGTTCTTAGATACACGCACTCGCTTTGACCAATTGCAGCGTTCCATGCAAAAGTTAACGGACGTCGTGCAGTTAATCGACACGGTCGCTGGAGAGACACAACTGCTCGCGCTGAACGCTTCGATCGAAGCAGCACGTGCTGGGGAAGAAGGACGCGGCTTCGCTGTCGTGGCTGGGGAAGTTCGCAAACTGTCTGATCAAACGAAGCAGGCCGTTCATGATGTGTATGATGTCATTGAGAGCATTCAAGGCATGGCTACAGCGGTGCAAGCGCGGACTCGGGATATGTCAGAGCAAATGGATATCCAGCATCATAAAAATAAAAGCGCTTTCGAGCAGTTGGATCGTATGATGCAATCGGTGGAAGAGGTAGGTTCTTCGGAGGATGCAATCGCTTCCATTGTCGAACAACAAGCGGATGCTACACAAGAAATTACAGCCAGCATGACTGGCATTGTGAAGAATACAGAAGAAATGATGTCTATGGCCAATGCTACCGGTCAGCATCTCTATACAACCAGCCAATCGGTTGAGACATTGCGCAAGCAATCGCTTGAATGGTTCCGTCATATCGATGATGCACAATGGATTCGAATTATGAAGACCGATCATTTACTATGGAAATGGTGCACGTATAACCGACTTCTCGGCTTCGATGAGAGTGATCCTGCTGTCATGGAGGACTTCCATCAATGCCGGCTTGGCAAATGGATTGCAGCAGAGCAGCAGCGAAGCGATTCGCCAGTGGCCCATCTCCCGCTGTTCAAGGATATGGTGGGGCAGCATGAGGTACTTCATCGCCTGGCAGGCGAAGCTGCTCGTCAGATGGATAATGGCAGCCGCGATGCAGCGACAGTATCCTATCGGCGAATGAATGAGATCTCGCAGCAGCTGTTGGCACAGTTGGATGAGCTGAGAACTCAGCTGGAGCGTCGCCCTGCAAAACAACATGCCTAATCGCAAGGGTGAGATGTAAGCGGATTTCGGTTCGGTTTATCTCGTAAGTATAAGATGAAGAGGTACTGAACGGGGATGCGGCTGGATTCTCGCTGTTGCATTACGTTGTATATAAATAATGAATAAATGAACATATATAGAAATAATAAATGTAAAATCGGGTTAGGCAACACCATGCGATACGGCACGGTGTATGCCTGACCCGATTTTTTTATGCTTGAAGATATTGAATGAAAAAGTAGATTGGATTGGAAAATTATATGATTTGTTCGACCCTCTAGAGATTACGGCTTAAATTTGGCAGTTTCATCGACCATTTGATGTTTTGGTACCTCATATCTGTCGCCGTACGGGTAATCGTCAATTTCTTGGGAATATGATTCAACCCACCAATTACCATTTCACCAGAATATTTTCGGTAAGCATCTTCCGATTCCCCATAGCTTCCAAGCAGGTATACTGTAAATTCATGCCCATGTTCATCACGAGCTGTCCACTGATCACCAGATGTTTCATTGGAGTACCTTCCCGATGCCTTCAGCCATAGTGAGGGCTTTATCCCTTCTGCCTTACTGACAAACGAATCACGAATTCCATTTACCCCGCCTATGCGAATTTCATCACCCCTTGTTTTAAAGACTGCTGGATTGGATTGCAGGTCTTTGACTTCGAGCGATATCGAATCATTCGTATAAATAGGGTAATGATAATTGTCGATTACGAGTTCAGCTTGCTCGGGCAGCTCCGTGAGCTGACCAAATGTGTAGGTGCAGGTCACGACTTTTTTGCTTTCCTCGACATCGCAGCTTGTACGCAGCGGGAATGCCGCTGGCTCGCTTGAAGATTTGTCTCTATAGTAACCACTACTCGCAATTTTCCGACCACTCTGTTCTTGCAAATAGAATCCTATTTCATGATAATAATTTTCGCTTAATCCTTCTATAGGCGGAGCAGCATTAGGAGGCAGTTGGGTCCTAAATTCAATTTGGAATGCACTCGCATGATGAATGATTCGCGTAGGCTTAATTCGGGTACCATCAGGCGCAACGTATTCCCCTTCTAACGGAATCATTTTCATTTGTTCTCTTGCCGACCTCATATCCATGCCTATTTCAAAGCTCCAATTTCCGTTTACACGCCAATCCCATCTTTTGAAATCAAAATGATCAACATTCCCCCGAATCGTGATATGATCGCCAGCAAGGGTCTCCTTTAGCCCCATGTCGATCACCAGATATTCATCCCACCACCATTTATCTTTTCTATTTTCGATACTTGTCGTTGCATTCGGATCAACGATTGACTTTCCGTTGCTGTCCAACACATCAATTGTGTCCGTTCTGAACAAATTATTCAGATCAATCCCATAAGGTCCAAGCACGCGAAGCACGATGACAAGCCTGGATGTATCCACCGCAAGTTCTTTTACCTCCAGCGTTATGCCCTTATCTCTTACGGCAACATTAACAAAGCGATGAATACCAAGCTTTTCAGCTTGTGTTAATCCTATATCCGCAGTCATACCTAGCATCGATCTCATCCAATTCGCTACAGTTGGTTGTGCGAAGACATTGGAAATGACGAGAAACAGAAAAATAACTGCCGCGATCCACTTCTTGCGCGAACGTTTTTTTCGTGTGGGCACTGGAGTAGCCATGTGTTCCAAGCTTGGCTCCTTTTCACCTATATTGCCATCATATTGATTTTTATCTGCTTCAATGGCGGCCATGATGAGATCTGTGAAAGAATCATCCAGCTTGTCCGGATAAAGAGCTTGATGCATGTCACTCTGTTCCTCCATGCATGCCTCCAAGAGATGCTGGCAGCGCGTGCACTTCTCGATATGATCCATGACGGAACCAAGCTGCCGATTCACGATCAACCCCTCCATCTGTTCATGCGTGAGGCAATTCTCTGACATACTGGCTCCCTCCTTGTTCGATGAGTTTCTTAAGTGATTGTTTAGCTCGATATAGCGCATTTTTCACTTGATGCATGGACAGATTCGTGATCTCGCCTATTTCTTCATAGGTGCACTCATTCGTATAGCGCAGCAGGATGACCATTCGCTGCGTTGGGGGCAATTGCTGAATGAACTGCCGTATATGCCGCTGGGATTCTGTTCGCAGATACAGCATTTCCGGTGTGGCCTCGTCCAGCAAGGATTCTTGTTCCCATTCGACCACTGCAAGCTGCTTGCGTTTGAATCGATCCTGATAGGTACGAACAACAATGGTATACAACCATGACGCGAAGCTTCTGCTCCGATCATGATCCGCCAGCTTGCGGTATGCCTTAATAAATGCTTCCTGCGCAATATCCTGGGCATCTTCATGAGTCGCTCCCATCCCTCGTAGCAGGCCGTACATTCGCTGCTTGTACTTATTGACTAGAATCGCGTATAAGTCCTGCCTGTCTGCAAGAATTTGCTCGATGATGTCTTTGTCTGACTCGGTGCAGCCCATGGCTCTCCTCCTTCGTCGTTGTCTGTTCATAGATATAGACGAGCCTATCACTTGCAACTTCTCATCGTAGCAACAAAGATTTTTTGCGAATTTAACGAAAAAAAAGGAGAACCGGAGTCCTCCCTCATCAATTTTATTTTCTTCTGACACGTTGCGTTCATGAACAACAATCGCCCCGGCACAGAGTAGTGCTGCGCGGGGCGATTGCGTCATAGCAGCAGATTATCTGCCTCTATGCTTCGCTTTTCGCTTTTGAATGCGAATGCTCCGTTTTTTCTCCTGCAAGGCTTCGCGCTGTTCCCGAGAATGGCATGCACGCTCCTTCTTCCTGCTCTCATAATCAAGACGCAGTGCTTCTTGGGATTGTGTTGAAATACCCCGCTGCGTCATCTCCATAGCGGCGCGTCTGGCCAGCCGCTTCGGATTGATGCGGCGCAGTGGTTCTTGAGCGTGCTCAGTTCCTTGCGTAACCCGTTCTATGAGAGGCATCATGAGTGAATCCACGAATTGCAGCACTTCAGTGTCCTTCGGCTCCGAGCCAAATACATGGCGACAAGCCTTCAGTCTTCCGTGGACCGTGTCCTCGACGACGCCGATCCAGAACGGACCTTCAAAAAATACGGTTAACTTCACATTCCATTCCCCCTTTGTCATAAAGAGTGAGGGACATCCCAAGGGGGGAAGGTTACTGATCCCGATCATTTGCATGCCGGAACGTTCGGACTACCAACCGAAAACCGTGTTTTTACACTCTTACCTGAGTATAACGCAAATGATTGGAGTTCCCAAGATGAAGATGTCATTGAAATAAGAAGCAGGTAGGAATGAAATTTAGATGGGAAAGGAGGAAGTTAGGAGTTAGAAGTGAGAAGAAATAAGCAAAAATAGAGAAATAAAAATACTGAAAGTTAGGATGGGGTGATTGGGCGGATACAGTAATTAGTTGACTTCGAGCATGCATCAGGAAGAAAACGGGGGAACCACATCCGATCTGTGGAGGAGCTCGCATTGGAGCTTCCACAGATGAACATGGATGATGAGTTGTACGAGTTGATGCGTTACCTATTTTTCGCGTATATCATGTTAGACAAGGTTGAAAAGTCAGGAGCTATTTATCGGATTCAGAATCCAGCTGGCTCCATTTGTTGCCGAATACTGGCGGTGTATATTGAAGCAGCTTCTCAACGAGCTCTGCAGGGTCAGCAGAAGCGAGGATGAGCAATTCATGCTCTTGCTTAACAAATCCTGCTTGGATGGAGTGCCGAACCATTTCCAGCATAGGTGTGAAATACCCTTCCACATTCAGTACGCCGATTGGCTTCTGATGAATGCCGATTTGCGCCCAGCTAATGACCTCGAACAGCTCTTCAAATGTTCCGAATCCGCCTGGCAGCGAGATAAATCCGTCAGACAGATCGATCATCGTTTTTTTGCGTTCATGCATATCTTTTACTTCAATGAGCTCAGTCAAGTTGGTATGTACAACTTCACCTCGGAACAATCCGCGAGGCATAACGCCTGTTACCTTGCCGCCAAGGCGCAGCACTTCATTGGCTACTTCCCCCATGAGACCGACTTTGGAGCCGCCGTATACAAGTTCAATGTTCTTCTCAGCAAGTACACGGCCTAGAGCTTGCGCGCTAGAGGCGAAGTTGGGGTGCGTCCCCAAGTTGGATCCGGAATACACACATAATCTTTTCACGAGTAATGCCTCCTCATCTGGTATACTTCATTAAGTATAGACATCATTGGTTAGGAAAGGAAGTTAATTTACAATGGAG
>NZ_JMDX01000119.1:0-18014 GCF_000935845.1 Paenibacillus sp. E194 | reverse complement strand
TCATTTCTTGAGCGATATGCTTCTGAATCAAATCCTCGTGCTGTTCCTGTTGATGAATAAGTTCAACAAATATGTTGTATATTGCGTGCTTGCCATAAGCTGAAGTTACCTGATCCATGCCCTTCCTCCAACTCGATCTAATGCTTCTATTATACTCGATCAATCATCTGTAGAATAGCGACGTGCATGCAATAGATCTGACAGGCAAGCTGCGCTGGTTTTATGGTTCCGAGATTCGCATTCATCCTTAGTTTGCAGCTTGGCTGCTCATGGGCATCATGTATAAATAAAAAGAGAGGGTTTCCCCTCTCTCAGACTCGACAAAGTCCTGTCAATAGTCTGACGCGGCCCTTCAGGGATCGCGTCGCAATCGATTAACTCCATAAATACTTTATTCCATTCACCATCTAGACAAGACGGAGCATCGCCTTCATATCTTCCTGCGCATCCCCGATAAGCTTCAGGCCGAACAGATCGGTCAGCACGTTCATCACGCCTTCCGAGATGAATTCCGGAGGCTTCGGCCCGATGCGAATATCACGGATGCCCAGACTGAACAAGCCAAGCAAAATCGCAACCGCCTTCTGCTCGAACCACGAGAGCACGATCGAAACCGGTAGTTCATTGACACTGCAGCCGAAGGCGTCCGCAAGCGCAGCCGCGATCTTGACCGTGGAGCCGGAATTATTGCACTGCCCCAGATCGATATAACGCGGAATGCCCGTATCCGCCACCGTACCGTAATCGACATCATTGAACCGGAATTTTCCGCACGAGGTCGTCAAAATAACTGTATCGTTCGGAAGTGATGTCGCGAGCTCCCGGTAATACTCGCCGCCCTTGCCTGGCGCATCGCAGCCCGCGATGACGAAGAACCGCTTGATATTGCCATCCTTAACGGCCTGAATAATTTCCGGCGCCAGCCCGAGCACTGTCTCGTGGTGATATCCCGTTATCAATGTCTGCTCGCTCTCCACATCCGCCGCAGGCAGCACCAGTGCACGCTCAATCAGCGGCGAGAAATCGTCGTTCACGATCTTGGTCACACCTTCGAGCCCGGCCACGTCATAGGAGAAGAACCGATCGGCATAGCTTCCCTTAATTGGCATTACACAGTTCGTCGTCGCAAGGATGGCGCCAGGATATTGCTCAAACAGACGACGCTGGTCATACCAGGCTTTGCCGATATTGCCTTTCAAATGCGGATATTTCTTCAATGCCGGGTAGCCGTGCGCCGGAAGCATCTCGGAATGAGTGTAAATGTTGATGCCCTTGCCCTCCGTCTGCTTCAGCAATTCCTCCAACGCATACAAGTTATGCCCTGTCACGACGATAGACTTGCCCTCTATCTTGTTCTGCGGGACGGTAACCGGCACCGGAACGCCGAAATGCTCCGTGTGGGCCCGATCCAGCACATCCATTATGCGGATCGCCGCGCCCCCTACCTTCATCGCCATGTCCAGATGCTCTTGTAAGTTGAAATTGGAGTTAGTCAACGTCATATAAAGCGCTTCATGCGTAATCGCGTCAACCTCTTCATCGACATAACCCAACTGACGCGCATGCGTCGCATACGCCGCGATGCCTTTCAACGCAAACACGATCGTATCTTGTAGACTGGCAATTGTCTCGTCCTTGCCGCACACTCCGACAACCTTGCAGCCGCCCGTCGGCGTCTGCTCGCATTGATGACAGAACATTTGCGCTTCCCCCTGTCAAAATGATTTTCTATTTCCAACATACTACATGGGAAAGCACCCCTGAGTGCGTACGATCACAACAAATATTTCAAAATCATGAATATCGCGTCAATTTCACAATCTCGCCTCATATCACAAAAAACAGTGCGTCCATAACGGATCACGCTGCCCATATGCGATAAGTGGGTATCCCCTTTCTTTAATTGCTGGCGCTATTACAAATGTGATCCTCCGCTCGCGTCAATCAATTGTCCGGTTACCCAACGACTATCTGCTGAAGCTAGAAATGCGGCTATATCAGCTACATCTTCCGGTTCTCCCCACCTATTGAAGGCCGACAGTCCAGCCGCATACTTTTGTCCTTCGGTCTGGCTTAATGTGCCAGCGTTCATCTCTGTGTTAATGATCCCTGGCAGAATGGCGTTCACCGTAATTTGGCGTTTCCCAAGTTGCTTAGCGAGAGCGGATGTAAGTGTGTTGATCGCCCCCTTAGTCATGCTGTACGTAAAGACGACTGGCGAGGCCGCTCGGGTGACAAAGGATGAAATATTAATGATGCGTCCCCCATCATTTAATCGCGGCAGCGCTTGTTGAATGACGAAAAAAGGCCCTTTGACATTGATGCTCATTACTTCATCGAACGATTCTTCCGTTGCCTCTTCCAGGCTCAATATTTGGCCGATTCCAGCGTTATTCACCAGAATATCGAAGCGATTATTCCCTGTATGCTTCTGCAAAGTGTCGTCTAGAGACCTATATAAATCATGAATCCCGCTCAATTGACTGATATCTGCGCCTACCTTAAAGGCCAGGCCACCCTGTTGTTGAATATGCCGTACCACTTCCTCAGCATGTTCTTCTCTTCTCCCGAAATGCACCGCAACGAAGGCACCTTCACGCGCAAGGCGCAGCGCAATGGCACGTCCGATTCCTCGACTAGAGCCGGTTACGACGGCGACTTTACCTTGTAAGCTGTTCATAGTTCATCTCCTTATGTATAGGGTCAACTATGTTATAGCACAAGGCATATTTTGAAATGTTGCTCTTACATCTATTCTGACCTAATCTCCGCTCATTCTTTATTTTCTTTGTAAAAGACAGCTTTGACGGCGAAGCGCGGCAAAATCAATTGTCTCTTCCATCTCGACGGCTGATTAAGCAGCCGATGCAGCCATTCCAGATTCAGCTTCTGCCACACAGCAGGGGCTCTCTTGACCTTCCCTGCTACGATGTCCAGACTTCCGCCGACGCCAATTGCTACGCGGGAATGGAGCTGATGCTTGTATTTATGTATCCAACGTTCAGCGAAAGGTGCTCCGAGTGCCACGATTAATATATCCGGCTTCACGGCAGCAATATCGCCAACAATCTTGGCTTCGTCCTCTGAATGGAAGAATCCATGATGCCTTCCTACAACATGCACATGAGGATAAGACTCCTGGATAACCTCAGCGGCTCTCTTGCTCACGGCTTCTTCTGCACCAAGCAAGTAGAAAGACCACTTGCGCTGATTCCCTTCCCTTAAGAGATTGAATAATAAGTCACAGCCAGTCACCCGTTCAGGAAGCGGATTGCCCTTCAAGCGAGATACCATGACAATGCCGATACCGTCAGCTGTGAGCAGCCCCGCATCGTCAATGATTGCTCGCAAATTGTTATCCTGTTGGCAGGCCATCGTAATTTCAGGATTTAGCGTTACAACATGGAACAATTGTTGATTCTCCGTGCCCTCTGTATGAATGACATCGCTAATGATATGCACAGTCTCTGTCATCGTTATTTTAGGGACAGGTATTCCCATAATTCGAGTTTCGTTCGACACAAAGATGCCTCCTTGTCCAAGTATATCCATATAGTAGCACAACTTCTGCACGGAGTGCCGCACTATATGGAATATGATGGTATGGCGCAGTCTTTTTGCATGGTATCAACTTTTTTCAATTGCCCCTATTTATCTGACGTCATGAAAAAAGGTTTCTATAGACCCACTCGATTTTCATCTGCTATGGTTGATTATATTGGTAATAATAAGTTGATGATTATGGTAAGGGTGATGATCTTGAACGGACAAAAGGTTGCTTTTTTATCAGTTCTTAGCAATACAACTGTTGTGATATTAAAGCTTGTCGTAGGAATTCTGACGGGATCGATTGCTGTTATATCAGAGGCGATCCATTCTTCCTTGGACTTGGCAGCGTCTGTAATTGCGTTTTTCTCCGTGCGCATATCGAATCGTTCAGCGGATCGCAATCATCCCTATGGACATGGTAAGGTTGAAAATATTTCGGGTACGATCGAAACACTGCTCATCTTCGTTGCAGGCATTTGGATTATATATGAGTGTGTTCATAAGTTATTGCGGCCAGCAGAAATTGAGATGCCGTATCTTGGAATCGCGGTTATGTTTATTGGTGCCGGGATTAACTTGGTCGTTGCGAGGAAGGTTGGCAAGACAGCAGATGAGCTGCATTCAGTTGCGATGAAGTCGAATGCACTGCATTTGCTTACTGACGTGTATACGTCACTTGGCGTAGGTGTAAGCTTGCTGCTCGTAACGCTGACAGGGTGGACAATTTTAGATCCGATTATTGGGATCCTTCTTGCGGTGTACATTATGAAGGAAGCATTCACGCTTATGAAGGAATCATTTCCTCCCCTGATTGATGCTAGATTGTCTGAAGAGGAAGAGCAGCAGCTTCAGCAGCTGATACTCTTGCACAAAGATAAGTATATTGAGTATCACGATTTTCGTACGAGACGCTCCGGCCCTGTTGAATACGTGGACTTTCATCTCGTGGTACCTTCAGGCATGGATATTGCAACCGCGCATCACCTGTGTGATGAAATTGAACATACAATTCAGGGCAGTTTCGAGCGTGCAGAAGTAATGATTCATATTGAGCCCGAGCATGAACGAAGAGATAGGCTTGCTCAGCAATAAATAGATAGACAGGACAGATCCCTTTCCCGGGATTGCCCTGTCTTTGTTTTCAATGCTTCTTGGCGTACCAAATAGGCACAAGACGATAGTTCCAAAAATATTCAATCCCATTTTGATTCGATTGAACTTCATTGCTGCTACACCATAAATCGCGGCCAACATAAACACCCCATCAACAAAAGCAGTACCCAGCACTGCGGTTACAGCAGTTAGAAATCCCTGTAATGTGGCGGTCTGAAAAATAAAAATGCACACTGGCAAATGTTCTAATTCCTGCGTATCTGCAACGAGTACCTTTAATAAATAGTCGTATTGGCCGGCTACATGATGACATTCGAGTACAGGCTTGCACGCGACAACTGCTTGCCTAAAATCCTCAATATGTGCGGATTGATCTTAATCCAATCAGATGTAAGTTGGCAATGTATCTTAACATTTTAGTAGAAAAGATCGATTCAACTAATCAAATAAAAAAGAACAGATGGAAAGCACATCCTTTCCAATCTGTTCTTATCCATTTCCTATTCGGATTTAATGATTGCTAGAGGGACTATCGTAGGTAGCCTACACATATTGCTTCATCCAGCCAACAATCCGGTTCAGACGTTCTACACGAAGCTCTGGGTGCCCGTTGCGCGATAGATCATGATTCGCATCAGGGAATCGCACGAGCTGCGTAATCTTGCCCAGGCGCTTCAAGGCCACATATAGCTGCTCAGCCTGCTCGATTGGACAGCGCAAATCCTGTTCGCCGTGCAAAATAAGGAGCGGTGTCTGTACGTTGTCCACATAGGCGAGTGGTGAATGCTTCCATAGCTTATCCGGGTCTTCCCATGGCTGTGCACAGATCTGATACTCGGTAAAGAAATAACCGATATCACTAACCCCATAGAATGAGAACCAGTTCGAAATCGAACGCTGTGTAACAGCTCCCTTGAAACGGTTCGTATGGCCGACAACCCAGTTCGTCATGAAGCCGCCATAGCTGCCGCCCGTAACGCCAAGCCGATCTTCATCGATGAAGTCGTAGCGAGCAATCGCCTGATCAACGGATTCCATAATGTCCTCGTAGTCCTTCCCGCCATAATCCCCACGGCAAGCATCCACGAACTTCTGGCCATAACCGAGACTCCCGCGCGGATTCGAATAGAGAACCGCATAGCCTTGAGCGGCAAGCAGTTGGAACTCATGCATGAAGGAATTCGCATACATCGTATGCGGCCCGCCATGAATTTCAACAATTGTCGGTACCTTATCGCCTGCAGACATTGCTGGTGGCTTCATGATCCAAGCTTGCACCTTCCAGCCATCGGTTGTCTGGAACCAGAACGATTCCGGCTGGCTTAGCGTCAGTTCCGCTAGTAAACGTTCGTTCGGGGCTTCAATCAGCTGTTCTTGCCCTGTGCCCAAATTCTTGATGAATAGCTCTCCAGGCTGCAGCATATCAGCCGAAATGAATACAATCTGCTCTCCGTCCTTCGTGATCGTAAATTGAGTTATCTCCCGATCACCGGCCGTTACATATTCACAGCTACCTTCTAACGAGATCCGTGCGAGCTGTACATTGCCTTCCGCTGAGACAAGCGAGTATACAGCAGAACCGTCTGATGTAAAGATGAGTGGCGAGGATCCAAGAGCCTTCATATCGGTAACTGCTGCATTGCCTACGTACAGATCAAGATCGGCAGTAACGCATTCAGGTGCTCCTCCTGCTGCTGGTACGATGTATACCTTAAGCAGGGTGGCGTTCTCGTATTGTCGATCATGTCCATAGAATGCAATCGATTGGCCGTCCGGCGAGAATGCGAGCTTCCCGATGACGAGACCAGATTCCGTTACACGACGGCACACTCTATCCTCACAGTTTACGATATAAATGAATTGACTAAGAACCAGATCAGGGTCAACTTCTTTATCCTCAACACGATTCGTGGAGAAGGCCACTTCCTTCCCGTCTGGTGACCATACGAAATCATGGACATCATAATCTCCGGAAGTCAATTGTACGGATTGGCCTGTTTCGATATGATGAACAAATAAATGAGTGCGCTTTCCGTCCAGCAAACCTCTTCCATCGGCCTTGCATCTTAACCGATCGACAACAATCACCTGCTTGCCTGACTCCTGACTATCGTCCTCAGGTTGCACCTTCTCTTCTTTCTTGGACGTATCGATACTCGCTGAATACAACAGACGAGATCCATCCGGAGACCATGTGAATGCGCTGACTCCGAACTCCGAACTTGTAATCGCTTCTGCTTCGCCACCGTCAGCTGCCATTGTCCAAATCTGCTGGTGCTTATCCTTCTTGCGAAGAAAGGCCAGCTTCTGACCGTCCGGCGACCAGTCCGGAGCGCTATCCTGCTCTCCATGAGTAAATACCTTGCTCATCGTTCCGTCTGCTGACGTGATATGTATGCGTGATCGATAACCGCTCTTCTCTTCATTGACCTGCTTCGCTACATAAGCAATCGTTCCGTCTGTTGGATTGACAACCGGATCAGACAACCACACGAACCGGTATAAATCTTCTGCAGTGATGGTACGACGTTCCATTGCAACACCTCCCATGATTGATATACATAGTATGGCATTCTTTTCCTGAAAAAGACAAGTGCCTTCAGTGCCTTCGAACTAACTTCAGCCCATTACACCCCTTCATGCAATGGGATAATGAATTTATTAGTGTCTCTCTTCCTCATCTAAATCGATATTGCTCCGACATTCCGTAAGAAAGCGTTAAGACGCCGCCATCCTTCACCAAGTCCGCTCCCTGCTCCTTCGCTTGGCAAATTACGTTATAAATAGAGCTGACACTTATATATTGCTTGTATATGTCATCATCAAATTCTCCTGTACGGAATCCCTCAAACAATGCAGCGGAAATCATAAAATAGCTGGAAAATTGATTCCGATACACACTGAAGGATTCATCTCCCCTATACAGAAGCATCTCTTCGTTGTAAGTAAGCATATCGAAAGCATTCTCTGCACAGATCTCAGGCAAAAAGGCGTATAGCTCCTGGGCTAAATCAGCATCCTGCAATCGCTCGGCCAATAAATCCGGGAAACTGTCGTACTTCTCCTGCGTATCGCACTCCATGAAGAGGCGTACTGCTGTATGCGTGGCGTCCTCAATTTGCTGCGGCTGATATGGATACGGTGTATATGTGTCCTCCGTCTGCAGTAAGAAAATAAACTGCTTCTGAGATGCAAAGCCTTCCACCTGCCACTTGCTTGCGATATCCGCTACCATTTCTCCCAATTCCGGGCTCGAAATATCATTTATGCGACATTCGCCAGTAATGTCATCTCCGTGCTTTGCGGCATAGATTTTGATATAGCACAACTTCTGATCGCCGATTCTCTTCGCGATTTCGTCCTTAAGCGTTTCCCAATATGGGGATTCTTCCATCTCAGGCGATGATTCTCCCAGGCCGACGATATTGCTCTTATACGCCTTCCAGTGATGCACGGTGTCTCCGTAAGTCGTATGCAGCGTCTCAGGATTTCTGTCCTGCTCCATGGAGGCGATTCCTTCCATGAGGGAGAAGGCAAAGCCACCTATTGCGGTGCCGAATGCATTTTTTAGATTACTACCGATGCCCGCCGTCGTTTCGAAAATATCGCGATCCCATTTCGGTGAACTTACTTGAAATTGTAGCATGACAGTCTGATCCGTCCACTTCGCCACATGAGGACGGATTGTAAGTTCCCATTTCGGGATGATGATGCAATCCCCTTCTATCATTTCCTCAGCCTCAAAAATTCCTCTCATCCCTTGATGAAGCAAAAAATGTGCGGGGTCATCAATCTTTTCTTCTTCCCAATCCAGCGCGATTTCTTGTTCTCTCGTCATCTTGCGGCTCCTCCCTATATGTCTGCTTGCTCATATGCTTTATCAAAGGATACCATATTTCAGGGCTGCCGAGTGACATACAAAAAGAAAACAGCAGCATCGCTGATGCTGCCTCTATCTGTTTCACCTGTTCAATTTTTTGCAGCAGCTATTTTTCAAAGAAAATATCCTCTAGCGTAACTTGCTTCGGATCCAATTTATAAAGACGCACATTGTTGTCCACCAACGTTTGCACGATATCAGGGATGGCTTCCTCATCAGTGATTGTGCAAGAGATTTCCCTTTCTGAAACGGTGAGGTTCTCTGCGATATCGATGAGTTGCTTTTTTATATGTTCCCCCTGCTCGGGAGACAAAGGACTGATTTTGCAGAATAATTCGATATGCTGCTGATATTCCTTTCTTAAGTCTTCCATCGTGCCGTATTTGGTAATAATGCCATGTTCCATAATGGCAATTCGATTGCATAACATCTCCACTTCGTGGAGGTTATGTGAGGTTAAAAAAATCGTCTTACCTTGACTATGAAGGTTCCGAATGATTTGCTGAATATCGACCGCCGATTCAGGATCTAGTCCAGAAGTAGGTTCATCAAGGAAAATAAGTTCCGGGTCGCCGAGCAGAGCTTGCGCTATTCCGAGCTTTTTTTTCATGCCAAACGAAAACCCTCTTACCTTGCTTTCTTCATGACCTCGCAAACCCACTACTCCCAAGAGTTCAACGAAATCATCTCGTTTCGATTTCATTCGTTTCAATTCAGAAAAATAATTCAGGTGCCCAAGTGCGGTCATGTCATAATAATAATTAGCCGCATCCGGCATAACGCCAACCTTGCTTTTGATTTCGTTAATCCGGGCATGATTCTCTCCTAGTATATGAAAACTGCCTTCCGTTGGATGCACGATCCCAGTCAGCATATTGATGGTTGTTGACTTACCCGCTCCATTTTTGCCAAGAAATCCAAACAATTCCCCACGCTTTACCTCAAACGTAACTCCCTTAACGACATATTTATCTTTATATTTCTTTTTCAGACCGTGTACCTCGAGCGCATTCATTATAAGTCCTTCCTCCTGAAAATGAAGATGGCCACATATACAAACAGGATGGAAATCACGAACGGAAAATAGGATTTCCAGTTCGATTCAATGAGATAATAATAAGGAGTTGCATATTTAATGAGCTGAGATGCTTGATTTTCCGTAAAAACGCTCCACATTCCAGCGGCTGGTAACAGTAGTCCACACAGCAAGCTCGCGAAAATCGAATAACTACCTTTGGGAATGATTGTGGATAACAGCATATTCACACCGACGGCAAACGAAATAAACACGATTAGTCGAATATATTCTAAAACATAAAGCTGCCCGATACTTAGGAAAATGACTGTGAATGAACAGGCCAGACATACTGCCCAAAACAATAAAATGCCGAGATATTTCCCGAAAACGATGGACGTCTTCGGTACTTTAGTCACGACAAATCGAATGGTTTGGCTCTCCACTTCCCGATTAATCGTATCGTGGGAAAGGGTTAATACAAATAAAAAACCAAGCACCGTTACAAGGAAACGAATACCTGATACATAGGGATTTGATTCCTCTCCGAACATCAAACCCGGATTATTTTTCACGAAATTCGATATTGAGAAAGCAACGATACAAAACAATAGCACTATCGCAACGGATTTAAAGCTTTTGAATAACGTCAAAAATTCCCTTTTCGCAATTGCGTACATGCCGGTCAAGCCGCCCCCTTTTCTTTATTTGTCATGATGCTCAACCTGATCTGAGCCTTTCTTTTTTCTGTTCCCCGTGAACGCCATGACCAAGCCAACGATCATAATAACGACAAAAATATACTGATACGGCGTGCTTGAGCGAAACACGATATAACCAATAAGGCCGATAAGTATAATTAGATGCGCCATGTTATCTCCTCCCTTTTATTTCTTTTTCTGTTTGCCTGCCATCCAAATGCAATAATAATGAACACGTCAATGATTATATGAAAGTTGTAAATGAGAACTAGCGCCATTAGGCATAACGCACTGTACAAAGCAACTAGTTTCAACCTATGTATTTTCGAATCAGGAGGACTTGAAATGCGGAATCGAGTCCCGATTAAATAGCAGCAAATCAAATAAAGAAGGCTTTTGGCCAATACAATGATTGAAATATCTATAAGCATGTATCTGTAAATGAAGCCGATTGATCCGAATAAACAGACAAACAGCAGCCCGCAGCTCTGCACGATCCTTGATTCCACAAATGTGGAAACCGGAAAAAAACGCAGCAGCGAGTGCTTTTCAAGCAGAAAATTCAATCGAATCTCACTGAAAAAATAAATACTCATAATATAGGCCATTACCATGAAGTTTATCGAGGTGTTCGTGTTTTCTTGCAGCATATAGCTAAACGTAGAATAAGCTACGGTCAATGAAGCGATAAGAGCATACTTCGATAAAATTTGAATATTTCGTATGTAAGCCAATAATTGATATCCCATAAGCGATCTCCATTGCAAAGGCATAACATAGATGCGGGAAATCTTAGATATTGCACGGCTTAACCGAATTACGGCAGCGGGGACAGCGTTTTTTTGGGCTACTAGCAATTTGGATACAATGATGGGGCAAATGATGGCGGTCAACACAAATCCAGATATTATTATTATATCAAAATAATGGCTGAAAATCACCTGTATGTGATACTGAAGTTGATTTGCATTGCTAACGACTAAGCTGATAACCAATAAAAGAACCGGGAATGCAAAATGATAAAGAAATTTTTCTTTATAAAATATGTAAACATACTCAATCGTCTGAGCTATAAAGAGCATGATGAACAGTCTTGTAAACAAAATCAGCGCGTCTATCCACGCAACCTGGCACAAAAGGAAAACAAGAATGAAAGTTGCATACAGCAGCATTTGATCAAGATTTATAACTTTGCATACATAATTCATCCGAATAATAATTACTTTACTAAGAGGTGTCGTCTTTAGAAACGAAAACAAGTGGCCCATGTTCCCTTTTTTCGGGTCTTCCATAAAGATCGCAATGACGTGCAAAAAGAAAAGAATTGACGGAATGGATTTTAAGACAAGCTCGGTATCTCTGACATACAATAAAGCTACAAACGCCAATCCCCCTGCAATGAGAGCGCTGATTATCGACAGCGCCCACGAAAACGAATACCCAAGTATTCTCGAATAAAGCTGGCGATACTCCTTCATTAACATATCGTCTCTGTCCTCACTCGCTATTTGGCTATCTGCATAATCTGATTGTTCTCTATCCGATACACTACTGTAGATACTGCTTTGAGCAAGTCTTGCAAATGAGTCGTAAATAGTACAGACCTATTATTCCTAGCACGTTCTTGAAATAGGCTGATCACGGCTTCCACTGAAGATTGATCAAGTCCCTCAAATATCTCATCACATATCAATAATGCAGGATCATATAATAACGCGCCAAGCAGCAGGGCTTTCTTTTTCGTTCCAAAAGACAATTCCTTCATTAACCGTTCAAGATGGGATTCTATTCCTAACTGTACAGAAAGATCATTGGCGTAATGCAACGTTTCTTTTTCAGGCAACTGATAAACAGCTATTATGAAGCGATAATATTCCAGGGGAGTCAGCAAGTCGCACAGGTCATGACCGTCAGAAGGGATATAGGCGGAGTGCAGCCTAATCTGTTCGCGATTGTTCAATTGGTGACCAGCAATCGTAACTTCTCCGTCATCGAACGGCTCATAACCTAATATGCATTTTAAAAATATGGTTTTCCCCATCCCATTCTTGCCGACGAGGGCGCAAATTTCTCCCGACTGGATTTGAAGATTAACGTTTTCGAATAACATTTGCTTTTGAAATGCCTTAGATAAATTAAAAACTTCTAGCGTAGAATGTGGCATATTTGAATTCTTCCCCAATATAATGTAATATATGGTGACGGCAGCAAATATAGGTTGTCGGCAATCGGATTTCAATAACAGGCAAAAGGAACCAACCGGCAAGTTATTCCTTTTGCGGCATACCCGCTTAGCATGTGATGATGAACAAGTATCGATGACGCCTCTTCTATTCTAGAACCGGCGATGATTGGTGCGAATCGTTGCGTGCTAAGCGATTTCTTTTTTACAGCCCCAAAATGCGTGCAATAGCTTCCAACACGGACTGACCGAAACCGGACAAGTAGTTCACCAGAGCATCGAATCCGGACATAATCGCCTCAACGATCGCCGAACCTGCAATGTACTCAATTGCTTTCTTCACCCAACTGCTGAGACCATTCCATCTGTCAATCAAATACCGAGCAATTCTTCTAACCAGAGCACCCATTCAAATCCCTCCATTTTGATAGTTTCAACCTATATTTGCTGCCTATCTCAAATATAAGGGTTACTATTCCGAAAATGGAATTAGGTGGAATGCGAATAATTTGCTTCGGTATCCCGCAATAGTCTCTTCGGTATTACAAGTTTGACTGATGCATGTTTCTCCTCTTCATCATCTCGATGCATTCCCCTCTTGAATGGACGCCCAACTTATCATAGATTCGCCTCAAGTAGTTTTCGACGGTTCTAGTACTTACAAATAGTTGTTTTGCAATTTGCATATTCGTGAATTTGCGGAGAACAAAAGACAAGATACGTTGTTCATGTACGGTCAGCACTTTCATGCTGTCATTGGGGGAATATAGTTGGGTTATGCTGGAGATGGGGACAATCGTTTCCCCGTGCATAACTGTACTAATCATTCTGGTAATCTGATTCTTTTTCGATTTCCTTGGAAGAATACCGCTTAAACCCAGCTCTGACATGTGATAGAATGAGATATGATCTGAAATTACAACGATTTTCGATGTGGGTAGCGTTTTATTTATGATCGAAATGATATCCAATTGATTATCGAATTCTTCCATAGCCACTAGCGCCACATCTATAGTGACCTTTGGCAATTGGTCAAATGCCGATTTATCAGGCTCCTCCAATAACATTGCCTCTGTAAGACTGACTCCTTCCACAATTTCTTTTAATGCAGATGCTTTTAAAGGGTGATCGCAAACAATTAACACTTTACAAACATCCACTATAATTGCAACCTCCTTATATCCTATGAAAATTAATACACATAGTTCTATAATAGGAAAATATCACCATATATATGGTAGTCCACTATCCTTCTTCTGTCAACTATCTCTCGCTGTACAATTTTTATCATTTCCGATTTATCACTTCCTGTCATGCATAATTAAAAACGACTTCCTCATAAAGAAGTCGTTTTAATTATGTCCTAGTAATACTCATCATCAGAAAGTCATGCTATCTTACATTGCTCCAGTACGTTCCCACTGGTGAAGAAAGCCTTTATCCAGCCAGCTACCCCCGTCTACCGTAATCACGTCACCCGTAATGAAGGAAGAGTAGCGGGAGACCAAGAAAGCTGCGACAGAAGAAATTTCCTCTTTCGTTCCTAATCGCTTCAGTGCGACGTTATCAATTACGGCTTCCTTCATTTGCTCATTTGCCATCAGCTTCTCAATCCCGCCGGTTCCTTCAATTGGGCCTGGTGCGAGACAGTTGATGCGGATTCCGTATTTCCCCCATTCTGAAGCAAGCGTGCGCGACATGGCAATAACTCCAGCCTTCGCGGAAGCGGAATGCACGACTCCTGGACCTCCTGTCCATGCATAACTGGCAACAATATTAAGAATCGCGCCTCCCTTACCAGCCGCAATCATTTGTTTTCCAACTGCCTGACTGCAGTACCATGTTCCGTTAAGTACGATATTTTCCACCGCGTTCCAGCCATTCACGGTCAAATCCTCGGCCCTGCATACGAAATTACCTGCTGCATTATTCACGAGAATGTCAATGCCGCCCCATGTCTGTACCGTTTCATGCACCATGGCTTGCACCGTTTCGGGATCACGTACATCGCACTCATATGCCTTAGCCTTTCCTCCATGCGATGTGATTTCTTCTACGACTGGACGCAAGCGTTCCATACTTCTACCACAAATCATGACTGAAGCTCCAAGGCGGGCAAAGTAGAATGCCATATCCTTACCCATCCCGGATGATCCTCCCGTAATTATAGCCACTTTACCCTGTAAAAGATCTTGCTCCATTTCTGCGTTCCCCCTTATTTGCTTCATCGCACACAGGTTTCCGCTTCCATTCTGAGCAGATCGGAAATGAGGCATCACACTGGGAGTTCGCAATCTTATCCGATCGACACTTTGTTGATAAAATGCAAGCGAATACAATACATAAATTTACATTTACCATACCACACGCATTTATATCTGTAAACGCTCTCCCACTTATTTCATTTGAACATTGGTTACATGTACAGTTATATTGCCTCTATACATATTCCCAGCGGGGGATCGAACCGTATTGGCTGCTTGAGCACTTGAATTATTATATGCAGCAATGACGTAGGCATCTGCATTATCCATGTACACGATGTTATTCATGAATTGATTGTTGATTCCCCATCCGGTTACAACCTCATGGAGCTGGAAAGCATCTACGATCACATTGTTGTTGCCCTGATATCCCACATTATTGCGTATGATGGCATCATTGCCCTTCACATCGATAAAGCTGTCCGCATAGTTCGCCCCACTGATTCCCTCGCCGTAAAATATGCAATTTTCCACAATAGTTCCGATTGTTCTTTCCTTAATATCAACATGTTCAGCAGTGACATGAGGGCCAAATCCAACATTGCGTATGATGTTGTAGTGCGTCGCTTGATTGTAGCCAGCCCCTTCAGCAGAACCCACGTATACACCTTCCCCATATCCAGGAGACGTTCTTCCTGTGTGATGGATGCTTGAATTCTGTATCGTGTTGTAAGAGCTGCCATCTCGGAAATGCACACCCTCCATGCCTGTGTTGTAAACTTCTACTTCGTTGATGAGCGAATAATTGGAATGATCCAGGACAATACCCTTCTGTGCATTCGTAAATTTGAGATTGCGTATCTCCCAATAATCGCCTCGTATCCGCAAGGCATAACCCGATGAGGTTGAAATTCCGGATAGTATAGCAGGATTACTAGGGTCAGCACTGCGAATTACAATAGGCTGGCCAGATGATCCATTTATGTCTGAGGAAAAGCTGCCCTTATATATTCCCGGCGCAAGCACGATTGAGCTCCCTGAAGTAACACTCTTCAATGCCTTGGATAAACAGGATGCCGTATTGCAAGTTATCTCCTTCGGATCAATTCTGATGCTTGCTGATAATGGTTCCCCAACATTGCTGCTCCAAGCTAAAGCTTGGGTTGGTGCTAAGCTAATTACTAGTAACAAAATCAGGCCGTACATCCATCCTCGTTCTGATTGCAACGAACGCAGATCAGTTACTCGCATCTCCATGCCTCCTCATCGTATTGATACTTACATATACTTTTCTGACAGAGGGTTCATACGATACAATTTACAATTGCAGCAGTTATAGCTATCGTGGATGTTATTCAGCTGTAAATCGTGCCATTACGATCGTGTTATAATAATGACCGTCTGACAAGAGCTTATCCTTTTTTAAAATTCCTTCTACCTCAAAGCCAAGCTTTTTGTAAAGGCGAATCGCACTTTCATTCGTTTCCAGCACATTCAAAGTAATTTTCTTAATCCCGTTGGCTTCTGCCCATGCAATCGACTGCTGCATCAGGTTTTTGCCAATGCCGTATCCCCAATATTCTTTCAATACACATACTCCAAATTCAACTTTATGTGAGAATCGTTTCAAATAAGTTCCCGCGCATCTCGAAAATCCGACGATACGATTCTGCATAACAGCAACGAGAAACAAATTTCTTGAGCACTCGGAGTCCGATTTGATTATCTGTTCGAATCCGCTGACATCGATGAAGGCCTCTCCTTGTTCGCGATCCATATTTTCGGTCTCCCCGTCAATTTGCATTCTTACTATAGATAACGCTGTCGCGTCGCTGTTCACCGCAGATCGAATCGTATAACTAAGACCGTTAACGTTGAATTCTCTATCATCTATTATCATTTCATATAAACCTCCTTGAAACCAGGTTACCGGAAAGCTAGAACCAAGCATACTTTCTAAACAAAACAAACAAGGATGAGTCTTTAAGCTAGGGAAATGACCCTTTCTGGACTCATCCTTTTATAAAATCTATTTCCTATCGCTTCTTACATGGTGTACGTGCGTATTCTCCGCCAAATGATTACCTCGTCATACTATTTTGACAGCTTCAAATGCAAGATCGGATAAGGGCGTCCGCTACTATCCGTTTGCGATTCATCTACGATCGAGAATCCATTTTTCAGATAATACATTTTTGCACGCTCATTATCTTTATTGACATCAACTGAATTTACCCCAAACTCCTTGATAAGCAATTGAATGATTTGTGTTCCATACCCTTTTCCGATCTCGTCGGGTTCTAAAAACAACATCTCCAAATGGTTCTCATTGGTACCCGAAAAGCCGACGAAAGAGCCTTCAACAAACCAAAGACGCACATCAAGATGAGGAAAATACAAAGGGATTTCTTTACGAATTTCCAGCTTATCTTCAAGTTTCAAAAAATGATGGGTAGCGGTTACGGATCTATCCCACAAATTCAAAATGAGCTCATGATCATTTACTGTCGCTTTTCTGTTTTTCATAATAACTATCCTCCTATTTTTTCATCACGCTCCCTTCCACTATTTATTAATGATCTTAATTACACTGCTCCAACCCATATATGACATCATCATATTCTCCCTTTGCCGTTCTAATCGGTTATTACAAAAGAACCTGCCTGTTTTCAATCATTTTATGTATCAGTTCTGCCCCATCGCTTCCAGACTCTCTGGAAGAAGCTGACCGCCATCAACGATGATGGTTTGACCCGTAATATAACCTGCCTCCCTCGAAGCCAAAAAAAGAGCGGCGTAGGCGATATCTTCGACGTTTCCAAGCCGCTTGAGCGGAACGGACGCTGTCATCGTGTTCAGATAATGATCCCCAAGACCTTCTAAGCCTTCCGTCATGATGTTACCGGGCATGACGGCGTTGATTGTGATATTGTAACGCGCAAGCTCGAGCGCCGCACTGCGCATGAATCCAAGCTGAGCGGCTTTGCTCGCGCCGTAGTGCGACCATCCGACATAACCGGTGGCCGGTCCCGTAATGGAAGAGGTAACAATGATCCGGCCATACTCCGCTTTCTTCAAAAAAGGCAGGCAGGCTTGAAGGGAAAACAGCGTTCCGCGTGCATTCGTGTTCATCACCTGATCCCAATGCTCTCCGGTCATCTCCTCAATCGGCGCATTCGGAAAAATACCGGCATTGGCACAAAGTACGTCAATCCCCCCGAAAGTACTTGCCGTTTCGCTCGCAACGCTCTTCATCGATTCCAAATCGGCGACATTGCCTTCGAAGGCATGAGCACAGCCTCCGTTCTCTCGGATTTCCGTTGCAGTTTCCTCCGCTTTCGTCAGGCTGCGTGCGACAACTGCGACTTTC